>JAUIHU010000325.1 GCA_030432175.1 Verrucomicrobiia bacterium
GAAGATTTGACCGCGTGTATGGTCCAGGCCGATCATGGGAAGCATTTGGGCAGATGTTATTGCGAATGATTCCGCCGGTGACAGTTGCTGATCTGGGATGCGGAGAAGGTTTGATTTCAGAAATGCTGGCGCAGAACTGCAAAAAAGTGATTGCGATTGATAACTCGCCGAAGATGGTTGAATTTGGGAGCAAGAAGGTGGAAAAGCACCACATACATAACCTGGAATTTCGACTTGGCGATTTGGAAACTCCACCAATCGAAGCTGACTCCGTAGACATAACGCTGCTCAGTCAGGCGCTTCATCACGCGGAAGACCCGAAACAAGCTTTGAAATCAGCCTTTCGCATAACGAAACCGGGAGGGAAAGTTCTTATATTGGATTTGTTGAAGCACAACTTCCAGGACGCCAAGAAGCAGTTTGGTGATACCTGGCTTGGATTTACTGAAAGCAAATTGCATTATTGGCTGGAGACCGTTGGATTCGAAAAAGTGGATGTTACAAGAGTCGCCAAGGAGCCACACGCTCCTTATTTCGAAACTATTCTGGCATCCGGATCCAAGCCTTTGAGCAACGTTTCGACCAATAACGGAGTATCTGGCTTAATGCGCTCGTAAGAATCTTTCGGTCTGTAAATACCAAATCCAGAACCAAATGCCGGACCATTCACCACGCATGCGTCAGTACGACATTCTCTAACCTGACGGCGCGCTTTTTCCCAGACAGCAGCTTCATCTCCATCTACCTCGTACTTCCACCCGACAATGGATGCTGCAGGGAACCAGTCCCGGAGCTGCGGCAGGATTTTAATTGTTGGGACCATTTCAACCCAGAAAGATCCAGCGCGCGTATCGATCTTTCCCGGACGAGATGGAATAGTTTCGGGACCTGGAAACTTTCCTGCGGCTCTGTCTTGTGAGTCGCTTGCCTTGATTGAGCCCACTCGGAAATCACTCACAGCGGCTGCGTGGAAAACCAAATCAATTTCACCTAGTTCATCGGCAACTTGTTGCATTTTAACCGCAAGATCTTGCGTAGTCGTAAATGAAATCAAATTGTCCGCCACTAATCGGGTTTGATCCACTGCATAAAATCCCCGGAAAAGAATGACTTTGTATCCGCGATCTTTCAAAGCTGCGCACATTTCTGCTCCCAGCTTTCCCGTTGAATGGTTAGTGATACGGCGGACTTGATCGATTTCCTCGTAGGTTGGTCCGGATGTGATAAGCGCAGTCGGCATGTTCAATCTCTGAAATTAAGCGTTTCAACGAACGTTCTCAAATCCAATTCTCTCATGGTCGTTTGAAATCAGGTTTCCATTTAAATGACTCTATTGTTGGTAGGCTAAAAATAACCGACTCTTTTTGGCGCTGATTTGTAACTTTTCTTGTTTCGGGCATATCTATTGCTGAATAAGGATAAGTAATACAAATGAAATCAGGTTATCGTTTCTTCTTCGCATTAAAGAAAGTTGTAGAGCCAGAACTTCACTGGTTGCTATTAGGAACAATTTTATCAGCATCACTAACGAACAATTCGCTTGCGGGAGCGCTTCCGGAGGGTGTGATTATCAATGAGTTCATGGCATCCAATGTTTCCGTTTTCCCGGACAATCATGATTTTGATGATTATTCCGACTGGATCGAATTGAGGAACACTTCATTAGCGCCCGTGGATTTATCAGGGTACTTCCTGACCGACGACCTGACTGCCCCGACCAAATGGCCCTTCCCGGAAGGAGCAACTCTCCAGGGTGGCGAGTATTTAGTCCTGCGAGCCGACGGAATGGACGCTCGCCCTGGAGAGACATATATCCGGGAATTCTCTCCGTGGGATGACTTCAGCTCTATCCGCTATCATACCAATTTCAAGCTGTCAGCAGAAGGTGAAGAATTGGGATTGTTCCAGGCCAGCGGAGGCGCAGAGGAAACATATTTCGTCGATCTGGGTTCAACCTGGAGGTATTGGGATCAAGGAGGAATCACCTCTCGGGACTGGACCGCTAACGAATTTGACGCATCCGGTTGGTCCGTTGGAGAAGCTCAGCTGGGATATGGAGAATCCGATGAAGCCACCGTATTGGACTATGGAGGCGATTCGCAGGATAAACGGATAACGTATTATTTCCGTCAGGCGTTTGATGTCGCTGAAGATCAGATTTTTGCCAGCCTGCATTTACGGACACTGATTGATGACGGGGCGGTTATTTACCTGAATGGCGTTGAAATTCTTAGGATTCTGATGCCTGAAGGAGAAATTGATGCAGAGACACGAGCTGTCACGGATGCGGATGAAGATGTTTTAGAGGATTACCATTTGCCCTCAGAGTACCTACAGCCAGGAACGAACGTTATAGCTGTCGAAGTGCACCAGAACAGCCGGTCCAGTTCTGATATCAGTTTCGACCTGGAGTTGTCGGCGATGACTTACACAGGCGAAATCGTTCAAGTAGATGCGATTCAGTTTGATCAACAGTTTCCGGACATTTCATATGGCCGTGTTGGGAATTCTCTGGACCAATGGGAATTGTTGACAACCCCCACACCAGGAACTTCGAATACTGACAGTGTCATAAACTCCAGAAATGTTGCCTCTGCAGTCGATTTTTCAATTCCTGGCGGCTTTTATGAAACGGGGCAAATGTTGGAATTGCGGACAGACATTACCGAAGCAGACATATTTTACACTTTGGACGGATCCGTACCCACACCTCAAAGCCAGAAATATGAGGCTCCTATTGCGCTTGATACCACTGCAGTCGTGCGGGCCAGAACTTTTAAATCAGGACAGTTTCCTGGTTCAATCACATCTACAACATTCTGGATTGGGGAAGCGCCGTCCAGTATTCCGACCGTTTCCCTGATATTTGATGACGAAACATTTTTTGGTGATGAGATTGGTATTTACTCTAATGTACACAAAGGGATGGAAGCTCCATTGTTTATGGAATTTTATGAACCGACAGGACAACTCGGATTCGGTGTAAATGCAGGAGCCAAGATAGCGGGTGAAAATATTTGGAGATTTGCGCAAAAACCGTTGAACATCACGTTACGTGGTAAATACGGAGACGATTTCATTCCGTACCAGATATTCCCCCAAAAGCGAGTTGGATTTTACGGACAACTGGAGCTGCGGAATGGAGGGGATAACTGGTATAAAGCAATGATTCGAGACGCTATGACGCCTGCTTTGGCTGAAGGTTTTGTTAGCAGTGAAATTCAGAATTATCGTCCCTGTGTCGCATACTTGAATGGTCAGTTCTGGGGAATCTACAATATTCGAGAGAAATTGGACTCTGTCTATTTCGCGCAAAACTTTAACCTGAATGAAGGTGACTACGATTACCTTGAGTATGCTCACACAATTGGCAATGAGACTTCACTGGTAGTTGAAGAAGGCTCTAATATTGATTACCTTGCATTGGAGGCTTTCGCTGAAAATAATGATTTAACGATTGCAGAAAATTATCAGGCCATTGGTGAGATGATGGATCTGGATAATTTCATGGATTATCTGATTTTTCAGAATTATGTCTACAACAGCAGCTGGCGACACAATCGTGAATTTTGGAAAGCCAACCAGCCCGGAGCCAAATGGCGCTGGGTCATTGCGGACCTGGACCGGGGATTGAATACCAGTAACATTAACTCAACTTTGCTGGATAATATACGTGACGGATACCCACTAGCTGGAGCGTTAATTAAAAACCCAGACTTTCGTCGAAGACTTGTACAACGCCATGCAGTCATGCTGCACACCGCATTTCACCCTGAAAGAGTCGCCGCAATCGTCGACCGATATGCACAGGAAGTGGATGCTGTGATTGATCGCCACATTGATCGATGGGAAGCGGAAGGTGGAATTAGCTCACGTAGTTCCAGACAAGATGAACTGGATGAAATCAAGGAATTTGCGCAAGAACGTCCTGATGTGGTCTATGCAGGTATCAATTCACACTTGGATACCGATGGTCCTGAATTGATACACTTTGACCTGCAACCAGTTGGATCAGGAACGATTTACATTGAAGGAATTCCATGGGCTCCTGAGTTAACCAAATCAATTGGACTTTTTCGCGATTTAGAAGTTCAAATCGAAGTAAGACCCAATCCGGGATTTCACTTGAGTCACTGGATCGAAGAACCGGATTTGGGAGCAGTTTTCTCAGTAATGGTAGATCAGGAAAGAAGCCTGACTGCTGTATTGGAATCCAACAACTCCTCTGTACTGTCTGGAGAACTGACACAGACTCGGACATTATTCTCGGAAAACTCGCCTTATTTTATTGTAGACCATCTGACAATTCCTCAAGGCGTTCATCTAACAGTGGAACCAGGTGTGGAATTTCGCATCAACCCAAATGTAGATATCCTGGTCGAAGGAACTTTTAATGTTGAAGGGTCACAATCAAACCCCGTCGTTTTCCAATCTGCATCGCCGGGTAAGAATTGGGGAGCTTTGATATTTAACGAAACATCAGCGCCTTCGGCTCTAAAGCATTTCGTGCTCAGAGACGCTTCGCGTGGAAGTATTCCTGGATTATACCGGGCCGGAATATCGGTTTATGAATCTGAATTGATCATCGAAGACGCTGATATTGAATGCTCCGCTCCAGTCTTTGCACGGAATGGGTCGGTGACGATGAGGCGGTCCAGGATTTTCACGCCACACACCGGAGACGGAATCAATATAAAAGGAGGAATTGGATTGGTAGAAGATTGCGTATTCATGGGAAATACAGCTCCAGACACTGATGCTATTGATGTCGATGGGGTCAGTTCGGGGGTGATTCGAAGGAATCGTATCTATGGTTTTCGAGGTCCCAACAGCGATGCAATCGATATTGGCGAAGGAGCGCAAAATCTGGTGATTGAGGAAAACAGAATTTATAATATCACTGACAAAGGTATTTCTGTAGGCCAGGCTTCAGAAGCTTGGATTCAAAAGAACTTGATTGTTGATTGTTCGCTGGGGGTTGCCGTTAAAGATTATGGATCCAAAGCTTACATGGATCAAAATACATTTGCTTTCACCACCAATGGAATTGCTGTTTACGAAAAGAACCTCTTGAAAGGGGGCGGTTGGGCTCAAGCAGAAAACTGCATATTTTTCGAAAGCGAATCCGATGCTGTCAGCCAGGATGTTTTTTCCAATGTCGAAGTGACCTTTTCTATTTCGGATCATAGTTTGATTCCAGGATCCAACAACCGTGAGCTGGATCCATTATTTGTTGACCCGATTGCTTATAACTTCAGCTTGAGACAAGACTCTCCGGCATGGAATTCAGGAAATCCGGAGCATGAACTGGACGAAGACGGCACCGTTGTAGACCTTGGCGCTCCATACTCATTCAATGTAGCAGATTATCCATTTCTTCCTCCGAACATTATAGTGATCAATGAAGTATTGAGTCATTCCGTTGGATCTCAACCAGATTGGATTGAGCTATTTAATCCCAGCGAATCACCGGTAGATATAGGGGGTTGGTATTTGAGCGACGACAAAGACGAATTGAGAAAATTTGAAATTCCAATGGAAACATTAATTCCAGCTGGAGGTTTTGTTGTTTTTTATGAAGACCAGCATTTTGGAACGGAATCCAACCATCCCGGGAAGAAAATTGGATTTGCATTTAGTAGTTTTGGAGACACAGCATGTGTATATGCCCCTGGTGGAGATTTGAGTTTACCCTATTTAGAAACTGAAGACTTCGGACCGTCTGATCCTGATGTTTCTCGTGGAAGATATATAAAAGAATCCACTGGAACAGAAAATTTTGTACCTTTGTCTGTTGCGACACCGGGAG
>JAUIHU010000326.1 GCA_030432175.1 Verrucomicrobiia bacterium
TTCGTCTGACGGTTGGAAGGTCAACCACACTGTGGATTGACAACCCCGTACCCGGTTTTCCTCGGTCTTATCCTCGTCTGGCAATGCGGGGAGTTTTTTTCCAAGATCCATCAGATACTTGTACTTCTCTTCCCAGTCTTCAAAGAAATCAAAGACCTCGCGAACCCTTCCCAGCGTAATATTTCCAATCGTACATTCCGACATAAGCGAATCACCAGACAATATGCCGGGAGAGAACGCTTCCGCAAGTCGCTTGTCTCAACCGAGCTTTGAATGGGCGCGATAAAAATGTGCACTCCTCAGAAATTCCTTGAACCACGAAAGGCACGAAAAAGAGTTTGGGTTGGAACCACGAAAAGCACGAAAGACACGAAAAAGATTTTGGGTTGGAACCACGAAAGGCACGAAAGGCACGAAAAGGATTTTGGGTTGGAACCACGAAAAGCACGAAAGACACGAAAAAGAGTTTGGGTTGGAACCACGAAAGACACGAAAGACACGAAAAGGATTTTGGGTTGGAACCACGGAAGGTTCGGAAGGCTCGGAAATGGAATTTTAGGAACCGCGAAAGCGCTGGGTACTTAGATCAGTGACTTTTTGGGTTCGTTCAATGCGTAAAAGGATTTTCGTGCCTTTCGTGGTTCAATCTAAAAAATTTTCGTGTCTTTCGTGCCTTTCGTGGTTCAATCTAAAAAATTTCCGTGCCCTCCGTGCCTTTCGTGGTTCAGTCTAAAAATTTTTCGTGTCTTTCGTGCCTTTCGTGGTTCGCGAGACTCCCCCAACTTTACAGGATTGGCATTTACTCCGACTTGTCACAGGATGAACCTCAATGAAATTGATTCGATTTGGAGCGCCAGGCGCTGAGAAACCCGGGATTCTCATGGATAACGATATCCGCAAAGATTGTTCAGCTGAGTTCAATGACTGGGACCGACGATTCTTCCAGAATGATGGCTTGGATAAACTGAAAACCTGGATCGCTAATCATGATGGAGGAGCAGGACTTCCAGATGTGCCGGCCAATGAACGTTGGGGATCTTGCGTGGCGCGTCCTGGTAAGTTGCTTTGCATCGGACTGAATTACAGCGATCACGCAAAAGAAGCTGGAATGGAGGAACCCAAAGAGCCGATTCTCTTCATGAAAGGGACAAACACAGTGGTTGGCCCATACGATGAAGTGCTGATTCCTCGTGAGAGTCAGAAAACAGATTGGGAAGTCGAGTTGGGTGTTGTTCTAGGAAAAGATGCTCGCTATCTGGGATCTCCCGAAGAAGCGGCTCAATATATTGCCGGGTATTGTATATCAAATGATGTTTCAGAACGCGAGTTCCAGCTGGAGCGCGGAGGTCAGTGGACCAAAGGAAAATCATGTGATACGTTCAATCCACTTGGACCGTTCCTCGCGACATCGGATGAAATTTCCAATCCACAAAATTTGGAACTCACATTGGATGTCAACGGATCCAGGATGCAGAGTGGCTCCACGAAGTTCATGATCTTCGATGTTTGGACAGTGGTGCATTATCTTTCGCAGTTTATGACCCTGGAAGCAGGGGATGTTATCACTACAGGCACGCCTCCCGGGGTGGGGATGGGGCAAAAACCGCCGACGTACTTGAAAGATGGAGATGTCATGGAACTCACCATCGAAGGGCTGGGACGTCAACGTCAGGTTTGTCGCAACGCTTCCTGATCACATACCTCTTACAAGGAATAAAATTATTTCCAGGATTCTGCCGTTTTCTGAATGATTTCTCGAAGAGTCGTTTGAGGGTGGAATCCGGTAAATTCCAACAGCTTTTCTACAGATGGCCGTCGTCGTTTCATGTCTTCGAAACCGGATCCATAAGCATTTTCATAAGGAACAAACGTCAAAGTAGATTGAGAACCCAGTTCCTGAATAACTAACTCAGCGAGTTCCTGGATAGTGACTTCGTGCTCGGATCCGATGTTGAAGATTTCCCCCCAGGTTTTCTCAGAATCAACCAACCGTATCAGACTTTCAACCGTATCATCCACAAAACAAAAACATCGGGATTGGCGCCCATTGCCGAAAATACGGATGGGATCGTTCTTCAAAGCGCTCTGAATAAATCTCGGTAACGCCATCCCAAACCTCCCGGTCTGACGTGGCCCGACAGTGTTGAAAAGGCGAACGATGATAGCTTGCAGCCCCCTTTCCTTAACGAATGCCAGGGTCAGAAATTCGTCCATCAATTTCGAACAAGCATAACTCCACCGGCCTAGCGTGGGCGGTCCAATGATGAGGTCATCCGTTTCTCGGAAAACTTCGTTCGAACTCTTCCCGTACACCTCTGAAGTGGAGGTGATCAGTATCGGGATATTTTTCTCACTGGCCAGTTCGAGGATGGATTCGGTTTCTCGAAGATTGGTTTCTATTGTGCGAATCGGGGACTTCACGACCAATTCCACTCCAACAGCGGCCGCTAAATGAAAAATCAGATCCACTCCCTCAGCAGCCATCTTTAGAATATTTAGATCGGATACTTTTCCTGTATGCAATGTTAGTCGTCCGGAGGCTGCTGCCTGCTTGAGGTTTTCGGGGCTTCCAGTGGACAAATCATCAATCACTACGACTTCCTTGCCGAGAGCTAAAAGTTTATCAGCCAGAGTAGACCCGACAAATCCGGCTCCACCGGTAATCAGGATTCGATGGAATGGTTGCAGTTCCGGTGGATTGAGGTTGGAAATCGCGCTGTTCAGTGAGTTGTCCTCCGATAGATCGGGATTGTCAGGTTGGGATCCAGTTCAGGCAGGAAAGCCATTTCACTCATTTAAAATGACTTGAAATGAGTGGCTCTGCATCATGGACTTTCCGGACCATAACTTGATGCGACAAAATCAAGCAACTTCTCCTTTTCCTCAGCGCTGAGAGGAACATGATATTTCTTCTGCATTTCTCCAACCACCCAGGACCAGGTCTGGCGGTCCAATTTTTGAGCTTTGGGAACTTCCAGGCTGTGACAAACGATACAGCGTGTTTCAAAAATCATCTCCCCGGACCACTCTTCTCCAGGCACAGGCAATTTGAATTCTACCTTGGGAATGCTGGATTGGGCCTGCAGGGCTGCCAGAGCTGCCGGAGAGATTGTCTTTTTCTTTGAGGTTGGCTCTGGTTGGGAAGCATTCGTTGGAGTTGAGACAGGTTCAGGAGCGTCAGTTGAATCCGTTATTCGATGGATCACTTGCCGAGTGGGAGACAATCTGGATTCCTGATTGAAAGCGCCAGATTGAACCAATTGCCAACCGATCCAACCCATCAAAAAACTGGACCATGCCCCGCTAACGATTACCCAGGCTGCTATAAGCTCTTTCATCAATTGAAATCAGAATGACTAAATAAAAATGTGACTGTGGCAAGTTGAATCAAGCTGGGTCCACATATACCGGAACACGATGGATAACATTCCCCAGGTATCCTTTAGGGTTCCAGGGTTGGGTGAACGGCTGGGCTTGCCCTTCGTTGTCATAAGCGCGCGCCCAGATTTCGTAATACCCACGGTTTTTAAAACTCAATTGAGCCGACCAGTTTTGCCAGGCGTATTTGTTGACTGGCGCATCGAGTCGAGCGCGTTTCCAGGATACGCCGAAGTCGGTTGATAAAAGGACCTGTCGGACTTCCTGTTCCCCAGCCCACGCGTGACCCGAGACTTCCAGCGCCTCGCCACTTTTTATTTTCAATCCTTCCTGAGGTTGGGTGATCAACGATTTAATCTGCCAGGAAGTGGCGATTTCCATATCAGATTCATCTGGCCTCACTCCCGGCGCGACCTGATACTTTGGAACTCTATACGAATAGCCACTCATCTTTTTGGAATCATGGATATGGTCCAGAATCTCGATTCGATTCAACCATTTCTGCGACGCGCTGGCGATCCAGCCAGGAACTACTAATCGCACCGGAAATCCATGTAGAGCCGGGATAGGCGCGCCATTCATTTTCAGGGCCACCAATGTATGTTTTTCCAAAGCTTTCTCTATGGGGATTCCACGGGAAAATGGTTCAGTGCCCCCCAGCCCCGGATCTTCCCCGTAATGAGCTGTGTAAATGGCGTCCGATTCCAGGCCCGTTTCTTCCAGGAGCGTTCTCAACGGAACACCAGTCCATTCTGCGCATCCGACAGCGCCTCGTTTCCATGGGTTGCCTGGAACATTGGGTTCGAAAAGCGCCCGTCCGTTACCGCCACATTCCAATGTCAGAGCGTAAGTGGATTGAGGGTATTTCTCAAGATCACTGAACGACCAGGATTTGCTATTTTTAACGCGTCCCTCTATGGACAAACTCCAGCCTTCCAGGTCGCCCGTCAGCGCTCTTTCCGGGACGAGTCCATTGTTGCGAACGAAGTGACGAGCGGCGGGTGTGATTTCATCTGCCAGCAAGTGGGGAGCAAACTCCCCATTGACTGGTCGGCTGGCGTAGAGGGTGAGGTCTGGTTTCTCAGAGCGCACCCAATCCGCAAACGCATCTTCCTGAGCCCACGCGACCGGAGTCATGCCGCGTCCAAACAATCCTTCCAGCGCAGCTGAAGGGCCTGCGCCAAATGCCGCCCAGAATGTTCCTAATCCCAATCCTTTGACTGCGGCTCTCCGAGTCAGGAAGTTTTTGGCGGTTTCCTTTTCTTCGGAGTTCAGTACTGTGGATTCCAGCGCTTCCTCAGGACTGAGATCGGCGCCGGTTTCAGAATGGGGTTTGCGTTTCATAATAATATAACGACGTTGGAATCTATGGGTGAATTCGATTCGTGGATCCGATTCCGAGTCACACTCAGTTAAAGACAAAACAATAGAGGCAATGCCCAACAAATTGAATTCTTTTTCCAAAACAGGATTTCCATGGAAAGTGGGCTGGATCCCGGTTGCATTCGCTTTGACCTGGCTTTGGAATCCGGAGGGTCCCGGAACTCTCTGGCCAACAGTAGTGGCAATCGGAACAACATTGTTACTGAAAAGAACGTTGGTTGGGTTGTTGACCGGCGCGATGGCTGGGAGTGTTTTGATTGAAGACGGATCGCTATGGAACGGATTTGTAGCGCTGGTGGAAAAACATGCGATTCCGGCTTTGCAAAGCGGATGGAACGTAAGCGTGTTGATTTTTACGCTGGCTTTAGGAGGTCTGGTGGCGTTGGTGGAGTACGGAGGCGGATTTCAAGCATTGCTCAAAAAGTTGCTGGGCGCTCACTCCAGCTCCAGCCCTTCTGGTCAAAGACTGCAGTGGAGCGCAATGGCCATGGGTTGTGTTTGTTTTTTTGATGGACTGGCGAACAGTCTGCTGGTGGGGCGAACCTTGAAACCGTTCGCTAAACGTTCAGGTGTTTCAAAAGAAAAACTCGCCTACATCGTCGATTCCACGAGCGCTTCGGTAGCCTGCGTTGCGTTTGTTTCCACTTGGATCGCTTACCAGCTGGCAATGATCAAGGAAGGCTTTGATCAGGCCGGAGTTGCAGCTCCCAATCCATATCCATTATTCCTTAAATCAATTCCTTATAATTTTTACTGCTGGACGACTCTGGCTTTATTGGGGTTGGTGATCTGGAAAGGATGGAATATCGGTCCCATGCGAAAATCTGAGCACGAAGCGCATCATTCTGTTCTTGCTTCTCAACCTTCCACAAAGCCGAACACGATAAATAAATCCAATGAAGCTTCGATCTGGAAAGGTATTATTCCGATCTTGTTTTTATTTGGAAGTCTGTTGGTCGGTCTTTACTTGGATGGCCGGCAGCATCTGGATCAGGAACTGGCCAAGAACGCGGGTTTTCTAGAAAAAATATCAATTGCATTTGGG
>JAUIHU010000327.1 GCA_030432175.1 Verrucomicrobiia bacterium
GTGCCCCATTACTGCGATAAGGATATGGTCCAAATTGCGATGCAGCGGTTTTGTTTCTGAATGGTTCAACAATCCAAAGCACCTTTCCTCCTCCACCTAATCTCTGAAGGATGCCCTGAATTCCCACCAGTCCGGCATTGATACAAACCACCCACAACAAGCGTCGTAGTCTATCCGGGACGAGTGGGATGGGCCTGGAACCTCGGTCGGTCAGCAGTTTATGCCGTTGACTCCAGTCCTTGATTTCCCTGGATGACTGTCCATTCAACCAATCTCGGATAGCCCAGAATGAGCAGAACAAACCAAGGTTAACCCAAAATCCACGCCAGGACCATTCCACATCGTAGCTATGAGGTAACCAGGAAATATAGTTGTCGAAGTAATCAAATCTCCACGCAGCAGGATTATAATCCGCCCGCGCATTCCAGGAAGCGAGCCAACTGTACAAAACCACAGCCGCCCCAGTGGTGGCCAATCCCCAGTTCCATATTTTGTGAACCTTCCTTTCGGCCTGGTTTTTAAGTAATCGATCCCATGTCGCCACTTCAACATCTCCCCAAGTCCTGAGAAAATACTTGCCGATCCATACCAGAAACAAAGTAATCCCGGATAATGTCATCCACCACGACGCCCAGTCTGGCCTTCCAAACCAGTCGAGGGAATAGGTGTATACGGAACCAAAAGCCCAGATCGTAAAGACGACCATTAGATATATCAGTCCTTCAGTAAAAATCTCCAGCCAGTTGTAAACTTTCGTTGGCAGATCCAGCGCTAAAGCAGGTTGGTGTTCTGGTTCAACACGCTTCCTTCTGCGCTTTCTGGACGACTTCGAAACTTCGGGATTCTCCAAAGGCTCATCATTGGAACTTGGAGGTTGTGGGGCAGGGTCTGCCTGCGGTGAAGCATTCTCGATATTATTTTCAGCGCCGTTGCTTTCGAATTGATCGGAATTATGGCTTCGCCTTCTCCTTTTGCGTCGAATGCGATTTCCGCCTTTGGGTTGATCCTGGTCTTCTGTGTTATGATTGTCGGCCATGAATGGGTCAGTTCAGAGCTAATTGATTTTTAGAAATATCCATAATTATCACAATTCCTGCACTGATTTTGTGAAATTAATTAGTAATATTACCTTTTGTTGAGAGAATACTTCTCCCGGAAGCTGAACCTGGCAGCACGATAGGTTTGGGGCTGTTTCGCGGGTGTAATTTAATGTTTGGTGGTGTCCTGAGAACGCTGAACACCTGCTCGGCGAGTTGAGTCATTATTTGTAGCAGGCTGAACAGCGAAGAGGTCACCCGCTTTTATCGAACACCTTTATTGCAAATGATAAATTTCGCATTGGATCCTTCCGCATTTTTTGCGCAATATATTCTCAATCCCATACTTATCGAAATATTATGAGAATCATGAATTATCAACGATTCACCAAAGCGGGTCTCATAGGACTGCTCAGCGGTTTGACCGCTTGGAGCGCCAGTTCAGAGACCCTGAATCTATTCAACGGCAAGGATTTGTCGGGCTGGAAAGGAAATCCGGAACTCTGGTCGGTGCAGGACGGAGTGATCACCGGAGTGTCCACTGCTGAAAAGCCTCTGAGAGGCAACACGTTCCTGATTTGGGAGGGTGGCGAGGTGGAAAACTTCAAACTGACCCTGAGAATGCGTGTCCAGGGGAACAATAACTCCGGTGTTCAGTATCGCAGCCGAGTGGTGGATGCAGAGAATTTTGTCATCGCGGGTTACCAAGCTGACGCTCACCCGGCGCCTAACTACTTCGGGATGCTCTACGAGGAGAAAGGGCGCGGTATTGTAGCACAACGCGGACAAAAAGTGGTCATCCATCCAGATGGCAAAAAAGAGGTGGTCGCTCAGACTGAAGCCAAGCCGGTCTATGATCTCTCTGAATGGAACGAGTACATGATCATTGCCCGCGGTAACCATTTGATTCACAAGCTCAATGGTCACGTTACTGCCGAAATC
This sequence comes from Verrucomicrobiia bacterium, assembly GCA_030432175.1. Lineage (GTDB taxonomy): Bacteria > Verrucomicrobiota > Verrucomicrobiia > Limisphaerales > JAUIHU01 > JAUIHU01. The sequence continues at coordinate 1,980 of JAUIHU010000327.1, forward strand.
ATTGACCTGCAGGAATCCAAACGTTCCATGAAAGGTTTGCTGGCGTTGCAACTGCACGCAGGACCTCCAATGAAAGCCGAATTCAAGGACATTGTCCTCGAAACGCTGTCGGATGAAGCGCCCATGAAATCCGGATTTACTAAGCGAGCTAAAACTCCCGGACCTGGCACATCGGCGGAAGGAATTGAAACCGTGGATGGGTTTGAAGTGGAGTTCCTTTACTCCGTTCCCAAAGGACAACAAGGATCCTGGGTCTCCATGACTGCTGATCCACGCGGCGGATTCACTGCCTCCGATCAGTCCGGAGAATTGTATCGCATTATTCCTCCGGCAGTCGGAGATGAGTACACAGCAACTCAAGTGGATCCTCTTGGGTTGAGAATCGGTCACGCGCAGGGTCTGCTCTGGGCGTTTGACAGTTTGTACGTGAATGTAAACGGAGGCGGCATTGATGGTCGTAGCAGCGGACTTTATCGTTTGCAGGATACGGACGGCGACGGAGATTTGGATTACATCAAGTTACTTCAAAAACTGAACGGTGGCGGTGAGCATGGTCCTCACGCGGTGGTTTTGTCTCCAGACGGAAAAAGTCTTTATGTCGCAGGAGGCAACCACACCCAACTGCCACAGGTAGACTCCAGTCAGGTTCCCTGGGGTTGGGATGAAGATTTGCTATTGCCACGCCAACCCGACGCGCGTGGTCACGCTCGCAGTATTCGCGCGCCTGGTGGTTGGATCTGCAAGACCGATCCGGACGGGGAACACTGGGAAGTGGTCAGCATTGGTTACCGCAACGAATACGACATTGCTTTCAACGAACACGGGGAACTTTTCACTTATGACTCCGATATGGAATGGGACATGGGAATGCCTTGGTATCGTCCGACCCGTATCGTACATGTGACGGGTGGTAGTGAATTCGGGTGGCGCACTGGCACTGGTAAATGGCCAACTTACTATCCAGACAGTCTGCCTCCGGTGTTGAATGTGGGCCCCGGCAGCCCGACGGGTGTGTCTTTTGCACTGGATGCAGATTTTCCTGAAAAATATCAGCGAGCTTTTTATGCGCTCGACTGGACCTTTGGAGCGATTTACGCGATTCACTTAACACCTGATGGAGCTTCTTATTCTGGAGAACTGGAAGAATTTGTCACCGGAAAACCACTGCCTGTCACTGACATCGATGTGGGAACGGACGGGGCGATGTATTTCACCATTGGTGGACGTGGAACTCAGTCGGCATTGTATCGTGTGACTTATACCGGTTCAGGTATTCAGGAATCAGCGAATGGAGCCAAAGTTGCGAAGGCGGCTGAAGCTCGCAAGCTGCGTCGTGAACTGGAAGCATTTCATGGGAAGAAATCAGATTGCGCAGTGGATACTGCCTGGCCTCATCTTTCCAGCGAAGATCGGTTCATTCGTTATGCAGCGCGTGTCGCAATCGAACACCAGGATTTGGCGGACTGGCAGGAACGGGCGCTGATTGAGAAAGATCCGACTGCGCGGATTCAACTAATCGTGGCCCTGGCGCGAACCGCAGACGCTTCGTTGCAACCAAGGATTCTGGAATCATTGGTTGAATTAGATGCTGCTTCATTCACAGAAACTCAGGCTTTGGAAGCGTTGCGCGCCATGGCTTTGGTTTTCATTCGGATGGGAGAACCCAGCCCTGAGTGGAAAGAACGTCTGGCTGCCGGGCTGGACAACTACTACCCATCAACTTCGGCGGCGATCAATCGAGAACTGGCTCGGATGTTGGTCTACCTGGAATCGCCAACTGTGATTTCCAAGACTCTGGAATTGATGAAAAAGAATGAGCGCCTCCCTGGTGAATATGATGTGCCGGCAAATATTCTGGCGAGAAATCAGGGATATGGCGGTCCGATCCAACAGATGTTGAACAATCAGCCTCAGCGACAACAGATCCATTATGCTCTGGTACTTCGCAACATGAAGTACGGTTGGACTCTGGAACAACGCTACGAATACATGGACTGGTTCAACCTCGCAAAAAAATGGAATGGTGGAGCGAGCTACATCGGGTTCCTGAATAACATTAAATCCGATGCGTTGGAGAATGCCACCGAGGCAGAGCGAGTTGCGATTACTGCCTGGGAAAAAAATCAGCCGGTAGAGATGGACTTTGATGAGGAACTACCTCAGCCGGAAGGTCCGGGCCAGATCTGGACCATGGAGTCTGCGATGTCAGCGATTGGTTCTGGAATGACTGGACGAGATTTTGAACATGGAAAGAAAATGTTCAAAGCTGCTCTCTGCGCCAACTGCCACCGGTATGCCGGAGCTGGCGGAGGCTTGGGGCCGGATCTAACCAGTCTGGGCAGCCGGTTTGCGGCTCGCGATGTGTTGGAATCTATTCTGGAGCCGAACAAGATCGTTTCCGATCAGTACCAATCCATGATTGTGACCACGGATCTTGGTGAAGTGATTTCTGGCCAGGTCATTGATGAAGACGATGAGAAGGTGATCATGGCGACCAATCCGTTGCTGCCGAACGAGCGCACAACGGTGAGCAAAGCGGACATCGAGAGTTCTGAAGTTTCTCCAGTTTCATTGATGCCAGCTGGATTGATCAATTCTCTGAACAAAGAGGAAATGCTGGATCTGATGGCTTATCTGCTGTCCTCAGGAAATCCCAACTATCGGGCTTTTCGGGAGTGAAGTTCCATTGTTTCAATTGGATAAATAACCTCTGAAAAATCCCGGAAGCCCACGAGGTTTTCGGGATTTTTTGATATAGCCTCAACATCAAGCAAACGTAACAAGAAAAAGTTTTGTCAAGATTCTTTGACTGACCCCCTTGAAGTCATGAGTAAGTTAATTCTGATATACGCAAGCTGGATCGGTGGTCTGCTGGGAGTGTCCGGCCAGATTACCAAGCCAGAGGATGCGCCTCGGCCGATATCTCCGGAAGCAAGCGCGGCGATGGTTGAGTTGCCGGAGGGGTTTCGGTTGGAGTTGGTGGCTTCAGAACCGTTGGTTCGTCAGCCTTCTGCGGTTTGCTTTGATGAGTCGGGGCGGTTGTTTGTGACGGAATTGCATGGCTACAATATGGAGGGGCAGTTTGATATTGAGGAACTGAATAAAACGGGTGAGCTGGACCGCGTGGTGCGTCGGATTTCTGCAAACGAGGAGGCGGTTCGAAAAGCGGAGGAGACTCAAGTCGGATCTGTCAAATTGCTGAAGGATACCGATGGGGATGGTGTCATGGATGAGGCGATTACCTGGGCGGAGAATCTACCGGTGGGGATGGGGATTTGCCCGGCTTTGGGTGGGGTGATTGTGGTGTGCTCTCCTCATATTATTTTTCTGGCCGACCGGGATGGGGATGATCGTGCGGATTTCAGGGAAACGCTTTTTACTGGATTCAATACTGGTGTGATTGAAAGAAGGATTAATTGTCCGCAGTGGGGACCAGACAATTGGATTTATGTGGATGGTGGCCAGGGCGGACGAATCAGCGGTCCGAGGTTGTCGGCTCCAGTGGATTTACCAAGAACAGGGTTTCGATTTAAGCCGGACGGATCCGTGATTGAACCAGTCAGTGGGCATACCGGAACGTACGGATTCACATTCAACGCAGCGGGAGATCGATTTGTGATTTCCACCAGTTCACCGGCGATTCAGGTAGCCCCGATTCCCTGGCGGTATCTGGGGCGAAATCAGGACATTGCTCTTTCCGCTTCGTCTCGCCGTTCAACGAATTACAACCGATCTTATCCCATCAGCGAACCCCATCCCTGGCGCTCGAAACGCGCGACAGATCCGGGATTCAGCAAGTATT
>JAUIHU010000328.1 GCA_030432175.1 Verrucomicrobiia bacterium
GATCCAGGTAATTTCTTGCGTCTGAATAGGCTTTCGCCCGAATGGCCGTATCGGCTGAAGCCAGGTAAGTTGAATATGAAGTGATCTGCAATTGCCGTTTGGCGTTTCTTAATTGGTTGAGAGTCTCAATGGCCTTGTTGTGAGCTTCAGCAGAATTCTGCTGGGCACGATTAGCAATCTGAACCATCTGCAAGTTCAATAGAAATGCGCCACATAATATGATGAAGACTATGAACGAAGTATGAACCGAAGTTCGGTTACGCTGATAATAACGCTGTATTCGATAGAGCCAGTCCGGAGCTCCAGCTTCCACCGGAAGTCGATCCAGATACCTTTGAATATCTGAAGCCAAAGCTGAGGCAGACTCATATCGACGTGAACGGTCTTTCTCCAGCGCCTTCATGACAATCCAGTCGAGGTCTTTTCTAATACTTTTCTTAATGGCAGGTTGGATCAGGCGCTCGCTGTCTCCTCCGACATCATTCCTTCTGATTCGCGACTTCGTACGACGAATTTGCGATGAAGGCTTCAAAGGCTCTTTCTCTCGAATCAATTGGCGAATCCGGTCCGAATCTTCCCTGGATTCTTCCTTGAGTTGTAAAGGAGGTTGCCCGGTGATCAGTTGGTATAAAATCGCTCCAATGGAATAAATATCTGAACGTGTATCCACATCAGCGCCACCACGTCTGGTTTGCTCAGGGCTCATGTAATCCGGAGTCCCGATAAACTGATCCAACCGGGTGTGCAATGTCTTATCCGTCAGGTTCTGTTGCAAGGCTTTGGCAATTCCAAAATCGATCACCTTAACCACAGGATCATCCCCTGCCATTCCGACTAATATGTTACTGGGTTTCAGATCCCTGTGAATGATTCCTTTCTGATGCGCATGCCTCACAGCGTCACAAACATCAAGTATTAGTCGAAGTAATTCTTCTATCTTGAGCCGATGCTCCATGCAGTAGTCTGTGATGGGAATCCCGTCCACCCACTCCATGACAAAGTAAGGACGTCCTTTTTTTGTGGTCCCTCCTTCTATGATCCGGGAGATATTCGGATGCTCCATCAACGCCAACGCCTGCTGCTCAGCTTCAAACCGTGCAATCACCTGGTGTGAGTCCAATCCAGGTTTCAAAATCTTCAGCGCCACCTTGCGCTTGAATGGATTGCGTTGTTCCGCCAGCCAGACATGCCCAAAGCCTCCCTCGCCGATGAGTTCCATCAAGCGATATCCTTCAATATCTTCCTTATCAGGGATTAATTGAACTTCAGGATCAGGGGTACTGCTCAAGAAATCATCTGCATCAAAATGTCCCTCAAGCAAAACCTCCAACCGCTTTCCAAGCTCCGGGTGGTTTTTTCCAATTTCACCAAGAAATTTCTTCGCTTTCTCTAACGAATCAAACTCTGTCGCCTTTTCAAAGAGTTCTTCAATTGAAGGTAAGGGGTCAGAGGTCATCAACGCAGATAATTGAAAATTTGAAGCCAGGAAGGATTAGTCACCCAAAAAGCAGTTGTCTTGGCTCGGTTCCTCTGATCGGTTAAATGTTTTTCAATTCAGCATATAAAAAGGCTCTCGAATATGCCCATCGTCTTCGCACTGTCGGTTCAGATATGTTCAAAACATCTGCAATTTCCTGGTGCCCCATTCCAACGAAGTAACGTAATTTGACGACTAACGCGCTTTCCTGTGACTCTTGCTCAAGTTTTTCCAGAGCATCGTGCACTGCCAACAAAGTATTATCTGAGTCTTCAGAAGCGAGTGAAACCTGAGCAAGATCTACTCTTTGAAATTCTCCACCATGACGAATCCTCCCACTTTTTCTAGCCCTCTCCACCAGGATTCTTCTCATGGATTCCGCAGCAGCAGCAAAAAAATGCCCCCGACTGTTCCACTGATTCTGGTCCCGGTTTTTATTCAAACGCAACCACGCCTCGTGCACCAACTCAGTAGGTTGAACCGTCCAATTTCGGTTTTCTTTGGAAAGTTTGGATTTAGCAATACGGCGCAAGTCATCGTACACCAATGGAAGCAACCTTTCAGAGGCTTTTGTATTTCCGGTTTCAATTGAATCCAGTACCTGCGTCAAATCACTCATGATCGGCATTCACAATCTCAATCTGTCTGTATCGGCTAGCTAAGTTGATATTGCGCAAGTGTTCTGCCATTTGTCAAAAACTAGAATTGAAATGATTTGTCTGACACCCAAACAAATACTGGGTATCATATCCAGATTTCATCCATTTTCACGATCCGAACGATTTTATTCTTACCGCGGTTCTTTCTTCCTGAACTCCGGCTGGTCCCAGGCTAGTTCCTGATCAAACGCCGCTCGCAGATTCCATTCTTGCCGGATCACGTGTCCACTTCCCACTACAGCTAAGACCCGATGTCCTTCGTTCACCAAATGGATCAGGATCCGTGCCATGTGCTCGCCCCGAACCCTGCGGGATTCATGGCTGATTTCACCCAGATATCCAGGTTCTCCCTGATTTACTCGCCAGTCTGGTTCTTCCGGGAAGTCCCTTTGCCAGACTCGATCCAAATCCCCTAATCCTTTGAGAGCCCCGCGCAACCCTTCCACATCAGCGCGTTTCTTTAGTAGATGTAAAGCCAGGTTCTCATCGGCATTTCCCTGAGCCTCGCTGGCATACACCCGGTTAAAAAAATAAAGACCGACCTGCTCAGCGGTAAATGTCTTCAACAATTCTGCCACCTCATCAGCGTATTGAGGTTCCAGTGAGTAAAGTGGAATCTGATCGCGCCTCGCCAGTTTGTGAACCAGCGCCGGTTCGGGCAATCCGGCAAATGGCTCAATCAACGCCCCATAGAAGAATCCCCGACTCCTCCCCTCATATAGCGCCACTGTTGGTTTGAACCGAGCCCATGTTTCAGTGATGTCACTGATTTGTGGATCCTCCGGATCTGACGTGTGAGAGGCTCCGTAATATAGCAACGCGCCATCAACTTCCTCCGGTTGGATATCCAGAATGTATGGATTCCCTCCATTCCTTTCCCGAGCGGCATCATGCTGTTGACTGTTACGCAGTGGATATACCAGTTGAATCTCACCAACCTGACTAGCAGGTACGACTTCACCTGCAGGCGACCAGTGACTCCAGGTGTAAATAGCCAGTCCGACAGGAACGAACAAAAAGGAAACTAACACCACTTTCCAACAACGCGCTTTAAGATTTTTCATGATTCACCTGCGCTACTTTTTTCAATCAACAGGACAGTCTAAAAATTGAACTACATACTGCGATTCACAATCGCTGTTTCAATTCAGGAGTTCTCCCAATATAGCGCTTTTCTAACTGCCCAGGGGCGCTATTAAAGGAGGGCGGCTGTTTACCTTTTAGTCGCCCCCAAACGCCGGCTCCACTCGCCGAGCTGGGGCTCAGCGTTCTCAGGACACCATCCGACTTAAATCACACCCTAAGCCCAGGCCTTCAATAATTTTTCATTCCTAATTCTTAATTTTTAATTCTTAATCCCTCCATGACCCCATTCTCATCCAAATACCTCGGCGCATGCCTGGCATTCACCAGCGCAACCCTGTCTTTTGCCCAGTCCTCCTGGATCATTTCCGCAAACGAATCCAAAATCGACCTCAGCCCGGGAACCGCGACTGTGATTTCCAACGCGGAACCCGATTCGCTGACTTTTCTGGATGTCTCCAATTACCCGCCCAAAATCGTTCATCTCTCCGATGTTTCCAATACGGTCATCGGCCCCCCCTCGAATGTGGCGATTTCTCCGGATGGCAAACTGGCTCTGATCGCTGACTCGCTGGTTCTGGATCCAGGTTCCGAAACCGGCTACTCCCCGGGAAACAATATCCATGTCCTCGATATGCAGACGTTCGAGAACTCGCTGACAGATCGGGATGTGAAACCACAATTCTCATCGGTTCAGGCCGGATCTCAACCCTCCGGGATTTCATTCACGCCCTGCGGAAAATGGGCTCTGGTCGCCAATCGCGCTGGTGGGAGTGTGACTGTGTTGAACATTTCCGAATGCGGTTCCGTAACCACCGGGCAGACAATCGAAATCTGCGATCCGGAACTCAGCGCATCTGATGTCGCCATTCATCCCAAAGGAGGAAAGGCTTTTGTCAGTGTACAAAAGGGAGGATACCTGGCTGAACTGAATTTGATCATTCGGGATGATGAACTGGTGGTGGAGCCAACCGGTCGTCAGGTCGGTGTCTTCGGATCTCCCTACCGCTGCGTGTTCACCCCTGACGGTCGCTTTATTTTGACTGCCGGACAGGGCGCAGGCAACGGATTGGACGAAGACGCCTTGTCAATCATCACCTGGAAAAAAGGCGCTCCGCAAACGGTGAATTATCTCCCTGTCGGCAGTGGTCCAGAAACCGTGGAAGTCAGTCCGGATGGATCTCTGATTGCTGTCGCGTTAATGAATGGCTCCAACAAAGCTCCGGATGACCCATTATATCGCGACCACGGTTTGATCACCCTCCTCTCACGTCGTGGATCTCAATTCAAGGTGATTCAGCGCAAACCCACTGGACGGATTCCCGAAGGCATCGCCTTTACCCCGGACGGAGCTTATCTGGTCGTGCAATGCCACCCTGACGAGGAATTGCAGTTCTACCCGGTCGAAGGGGAGGGAGAAGATGCTCGACTTGGAATTCCGCATTTCACAATCCAGACACCTGGATTTCCTTCAGGCATCCGTTCCTCGCAGTAATTATTGAATCTTCGGATACGATAGCTTGAAATCGGCTCTCAGTTTGCATAGCGTCGCATACTTGTAACAACCAATGAACAGCGTGAAGGCGCTGAACCAACGACAGATTCATTCAGCATGAACACAAACATACGCATCCAACTCTCGGTGATGATGTTCCTCCAGTTCTTTATCTGGGGATCCTGGTACGTCACCGGACCAGTCTATCTATCGACTATCGGATTTGAAGCGGGAGACTTTTCCTGGACATACTCTGTGGGCCCGATTGCGGGGATGATTTCGCCGTTTTTTGTTGGCATGATCGCTGACCGATTTTTCCCGGCCCAACGGGTGCTTGCGGCAATGCACTTGATTGGAGCTGGATTTATGGTTTTAGCTACATTCTTGATGAAGGCTGAAAATCCCAGCCCGGGCTTAATCAACGTCATTTTCTTTGGACACATGCTCTGTTACTACCCGACGCTGGCCCTGACCAATACTTTGGCCATGAAAAACATGAGTGATCCGGAAAAGGAATTCCCTGGAATACGGGTATTGGGAACCATTGGGTGGATTATTGCAGGATTTGCGATCAGTTGGTTGGCTTGGGACAACCAGATCAATATGTTCTACCTGACTGCCGGAGCTGGTTTGGCCCTTGGATTCTTCAGTTTCACCCTCCCGCACACTCCACCGGTGCAGGAAGGAAAAGTGTCCATCAAACAAGTCCTCGGACTCGACGCGCTGGTCTTATTGAAAGACAAATCTTACCTCATTTTCATCATTAGTTCCCTGCTGATCTGCATTCCGCTGGCGTTTTATTACCAAATCGCGGCACGGGTTGTGGAAATGGCCGAACTCCCGGTTGGACAAACCATGTCTTACGGACAAATGTCTGAAATCTTCTTCATGCTGGTGATGCCGTTGTTCTTCAAACGTCTGGGCGTCAAATGGATGCTTGGAGTTGGCATGCTGGCCTGGGTGCTGCGATATGCGCTGTTTGCCTTGGGCGCGCCGGATCAGGTACGTTGGATGATTCTGGTGGGAATCCTGATGCACGGTATC
>JAUIHU010000329.1 GCA_030432175.1 Verrucomicrobiia bacterium
ATTTTTGATTTCGAGCTTTTTTTAGATTTTATAGAATTTTTTGATTTAATTGATAAACTTGATTCTGTTCTTTTTATTCATTTTGGTGGTTATCGTATTACACTACATTGCGAAGGGAGGTGGAGGCCGGGGCGGAGGTGGAAGTTGTGGAAGCAGCTGCGGTGGGGGCGGAGACAGTAGCTGCGGGAGTAGCTGTGGGGGAGCATGTGGCGGTGGTGACTGAAATTGGTTTCTGATTTACAAAATTAAAACAGCCTGCTCATCAATCAATGAACAGGCTGTTATTATGAATTTATTTGCGGTTGTTAAGCCGGTTATTTACCTCCAGGCTTCTGAAACTTGGCCCAGGTGTCCCTTAACGAAACAGTGCGGTTAAACACGGGTTGTCCAGGCTTCGAATATCTGGAGTCCGGAGTGAAATACCCAATCCTCTCAAATTGGAATGTCTCTCCCGGCGCTGCTTCTGCTAAAGACGCCTCGATTTTGCTGTTTTCCAGGATGCTCAACGAATCCGGATTCAAGTGAGACTTGAAGTCCACTCCATCCTTTTCATCGGCAGCTGGATCAGGAACATTAAACAACCGATCATATAAACGCACTTCAGCGGAAACCGCAGTCTTTGCGTCGACCCAACCCAATACACCTTTAACTTTTCTGTCAGCTCCAGGCATGCCGCTGCGAGTTTCCGGATCCAAGGTGCAACGCACCTCAATAATCTCTCCCGTGGCCTCATCCTTAATTGCCCGTTCACACTTGATAATATAAGCGTACTTCAACCGGACCTCTTTCCCCGGAGTCAAACGGTGGAATTTCTTCGGCGGATCTTCCATGAAATCATCCTGATCAATATAAATCTCCCGGCTGAAAGAAATTTTCCTTTTGCCTGCATCCGGATCTTCTGGATTGTTCACCGCATCCAATTCTTCATGGTAGTCCTCAGGCAAGTTCTCAAATACAACCTTCAATGGTTTTAATACGGCCATCCGACGCGGCGCAGTTTTATTCAAATGCCCCCGCACGCTGTGTTCAAGAACAGCAATGTCGGTCATGCCATTAAACTTGGTGACTCCGATGGATTTGCAGAATTCCCGGATACTTTCCGGAGTATAACCGCGGCGTCGGATCCCGGAGATCGTCGGCATTCTCGGATCGTTCCATCCGTCCACCAACCCTTCGTGCACCAGTTCGAGCAGTTTGCGTTTGCTCATCACCGTGTAAGAGAGTTTCAAGCGGGCAAACTCAATCTGCTGTGGATGGCATTCCACATCCAGAGCATCCAGTACCCAGTCGTAAAGCGGTCGGTGAACTTCAAATTCCAATGTACAAACGGAGTGAGTGATGCCTTCAATCGAGTCGGACAAACAGTGGGTGAAGTCATACATCGGGTAAACCACCCATTTGTCGCCAGTGCGGTGATGGGCTGCTTTTTTGATTCGGTAAATGACCGGATCCCGCATGTGCAGGTTGGGCGAAGCCATGTCGATTTTGGCGCGAAGGACTTTACTTCCTTCTTCAAACTCTCCCTTTCGCATGCGCTCAAAGAGTTCCAGATTTTCTTCCACACTCCTTGAACGGTAAGGGCTTTCCACTCCCGGACGTGTGGGAACACCCCGATTTTGCCGAATCTCTTCCAACGTAAGATCACATACGTAAGCCTTGCCTTTCTGAATCAGTTGCACCGCATAATCATACAACTTTTCAAAATAATCCGAAGCGTGATAGAGGTGGTTGTTCCAGTCAAATCCGAGCCACTTCACATCCTCCTGGATGCTGTCCACGTACTCCGGATCTTCCTTGGCTGGGTTCGTATCATCAAATCGCAGATGGCAACGTCCCTGGTATTGCTGAGCCAGTCCGAAGTTGAGGCAGATGGATTTGGCGTGTCCTAGATGCAGGTAGCCGTTGGGTTCCGGAGGAAAACGGGTGATCACTTTCCCGTCGTTTTTTCCGGATGCCAGATCTTTCTCAATAATCTCCCGGATAAAATCCGTTGATGGAGCGTTTTCGGTTGAACTCATATTGAAGGCGATTTGCCTGGGTGATTTGATTTCTCTTTCCTGGATGACTAAGTAGGCGCCTGAGCCTTTCAAGCGCGAACCTGTTAAAAAACAAGAACCCGTTAAGGGTCCTTGCTGCTCAATAGAAACACTGTGTTAACCTCTGTCAACTCTGGAGTTCCGCCTTATTGCAGAGCCGGACCTGAAGCGCATCCAGCGCAGTGGGACAAACTGGGTATCGGACCAAACACGCCACCATGTCCGGGAGTATTCCAGAAGAACGGTTCACGGTGAACTAACTGAGGACGTTCACCGATTTGAACCTCTTCCAGAGATCGAGCATCCAGTAAGCGGCCGTTTGCGATAACATACTGGATATGCTCGCTGTCCCGGATGTCTACTGTCGGATTTCTGTCCGGATCAAATATCACCAAGTCTGCCAGCATCGTCGTTTCAATCCGTCCCAAATCTCCATCCATTCCAATATATTTCGCGCCATGCAAAGTTCCTGAACGCAGCGCTTCCAGAGGACTCATCCCACCCTGAACAAATGACCACATTTCCCAGTGTGTGTTCATTCCATTCAATTGACCATGCCCACCTGCCTGAACAATCCCTCCGTTATCAATCACCTGCTTGGTGATCCGGGCGACTTGAATATGATTGTATTCTCGAACAGGGACTTTCATCCGGCGTTTAGCTCTTGGCAGCAGGACATGTGGAGGAATGTAACTGGCCACTCTTGGATTCTTCCAGACATCATCAATCTGATACCAGTAATTCTCTCCCCAGACCCCACCATAAGCTACCGAAAGTGTGGGTGTGTAACCAACGCCAGAATCCCGCCACAAATCCAATACATCATCATAAACCAACTCCACCGACAGTGTGTGCTCAATGCCAGTATGCCCGTCTGCAATCATGGTCAGGTTATGCATGAAGGTGGATCCACCCTCTGGAACGACCATCATTTCCAATTCAGAAGCGGCCTTCAGGACTTGTTGCCTCTGGTCTCGTCGTGGCTGGTTGTAGCTTTTAACAGAAAAAGCTCCCATCGCCTTCATACGGCGTAAGTGAAATCTTGCGTCATCCAAACTGTCGATCTCCGCTTTGTAAGATCCGGTCGCTCCATACAGAATCGTTCCGGTCGAAAAAAGTCGCGGAGCCAGAATCTCTCCAGCACGAGCGAGTTCAGCGGATCGGAAAAAGTCCATGGTGCTGTTAGATGGATCATGAACCGTGGTGACGCCAAACGCCAACCGCGCATAGTTGACCCAGTTTTGTGTTGGTATAATACCCTGAGTCGCCTGCGCTCCGTGTGCGTGGGTGTCAATAAATCCAGGCGCGACCCATTGTCCGGTCACGTCCAGCTCAAACATTCCCTCTTGAACCGCCATGTCTCTACCCACTTGAACGATCCGGGCATCGTCAATCAGAATGTCCATATCCCGCTTGATGAAAGGGCGTTCGGATTCATCAAAACTGATGATGTTGGCGTTTCGAATGACCCACATTCCATTCGGACGTGCTGTTGGCGCTTCAAATCCGATCCTGACCGAAGGGACCGCTGGCGAGCTTTCGTCAGCTGCCTCACCCTCGCCCTCAACCGAACCAGCGCTCAAAGAAAATTTTTCAAATGAGGGAGCTAGTTCCTGATGGAAGAGATCTGGTCCAAGTGTCCAATAAACCTTGGAACTGTCGCCAGAGAATTGCAGGCCGTATCCACATTCTTCACTGACTTTAACCAAGGGCCACTTGGAGGAATTAGGGCCAATATTCAAGTTACCTCCCACACTGCGTAATGGCGTGACGTACACGAGAAATCGCTCCTGAAACGCCACCCAGTTTCCATCCGGCGAAACAGAATATTCGGTTCCCCAGGTGTTGGTGAAGTGGGTACGCACTTCATTGCCACTCAAGTCCATGGAAACCAATTGCAAATTATCAGCATTCTTATCACCACTGGACCGCGTCAGGAACAATCGATCGGAACTGGATCCAAATTGAGGATTGGATCCATATTCAGTAATCAGCTTGGGAAATCCACCAAGAGCTGGAACCCGATACACCCCAGGATTCATTCCCCAAAGTGGTGTGCGCAATCCTCCTCCAGAAACAAGTCGATAAACAATTTGCTCGCTGTCCGGGGTAAAGACGGGATCAATATAGTGTCCTGGCTGTGCGGTGATTTTTTTTCCTTCAACCGGAATGTTCCGCAATCGCCGATCAATCACACGAATGGCTCCGAGTTTTCCATCCCGCCAGGTAGTGTACGCGAGGTATCTTCCATCTCTTGAAAAGACAGGATCCATTTCCCAATCCCCGTCTTGCAGGGTCACTCGATTGGGTTCTCCGTCAGGCAGGCGTTTTTGATAAAGCTTACCCAATGCTTCGAAGACAACAATTCTACCATCAGGTGAAACAACGGCATTTCTCAATGCGCGAGTTAAAAATTGGTCCGGATCAGGATCCTGCGCAAATCTCAACCCCGGCGCTGTTTCACGGGTGTCCTGAATATGAAACGGGATTTCCACTTTGTGTCCGTCACTCATCCGGATCTTCCAGAGTTTTCCTTTCGCCCAGTAAACCATCGCGGCCCCATCCGGAGTCCAGGCCATTTTCGGATAAACTCCATGAATTGCCCAAGTCTCCTGCATATCCCTTTCCAGGTCAGTCGTTACGACTCGGATAGCTCCAGATTCAGTATTAAACAGGCACAGGCTGGTGTCATAATCAACCCGCCGCACAAAAGCTATTTCGGTCCCGGTGGGTGAAGGTGTCGGACAGGCAGCTCCGCCCGGACCGGTGATGTAATTCTCCAAATCCCCCTTCTCCATGTCCAAACGGCGAATGACGTAAATCTGTCCATTCGAGTCTTTGCTATATTCAAAGCTGGATCCCGGTGAGCGATCTTCTGAAAAATACAAGTAGCGTCCGTCTGGGGAAAATACAGGTTCGTTGACATCTTTCTGGTCAGTTGGACGCTTTGTGAGCTGGATGCCTTCAGTCACTCCACCTTCCACGCCACTGACGTGATAAAGCCACATTTCACCAGCTCCAAGTGACCGTCGGCTGGTGAAGTGTTTCCTGGCGACAATGCCCTGTCCGTCGGGAGTCCACTCCGGACCATTCACCAGGCGGTAGGTTTCAGAAGTGACTTGTCGGAGATCCGAGCCATCCGGGCGGATGATCCAGATATTATCCCCGCCTTTCTCATTTTTCCCGGTGCGATCGCTGGTAAAAGCGATCCACTCTCCGTCTGGACTAAACTGCGGCTGCATGTCCCAAGCAAGGCCACTGGTGATCTTTTCAGGCTTCACCGGACAAATCTCTTCCGGATAACCTTCAATCATCGGAGCTTTGTAAATATCACCCAGTAGATCAAAAACAAGCATCTTTCCGTCTGGACTGATATCCACATTCATCCATGTTCCGGAAGTGGTGTCAATCGGTTGGGTTCTCAGCTTTAATGGTGGGGAATCTACATTCCAGGACTTGGATTCTTCCTTCTTTTCTTCACTTTTTTGACCTTCTTCAGAGTTCTCAGCCGCGAAGCTTTGCAGTGGCGCAGAGAGTCCAAAAAGAAGTGATATTCCTGCAAGCAATCCTGGGATCTTTCGAGTCAGATCCATCTGCGGGTTGCAGTTGAGATAATTAAACTGGTTCGAGAACTTCATGACTCATGTATAGTCTAAAGCTCTCGATGGCTCACGAAGAAATTTAT
>JAUIHU010000330.1 GCA_030432175.1 Verrucomicrobiia bacterium
CGGCGCGACATATACCAGCCTGGGCTGCCAGCAGGCCCGAGCTGGTATGTATCAGGCCTTTGACCTTGGGAAATTTTCATGCCACCCTTCTTTAATCACACCCTGCCAGGAGATTTCATTTGACCATGATTTTCCCAAGTGGGTTTACTGACTTCCATGAATTCTGACAATCAGCCTGCGGTTCCGATGATTGATTCCCTATTGACGTTGACGCATCGTCCGCGCCGCCTGCGTCGCAATGCTTCGACACTGTCAATGGTCCAGGAAAATTACCTGACTCCACAACAATTGATTGCTCCTGTTTTCGTTAAGTCCGGGGCTGGCGAGCCGGAGCCTATCGGAGCCATGCCTGGTGTGTTTCGCTGGTCCATGGATGACTTGTTGAATGAGTGTCGGGATTTGTATGAATTGGGTATTCGAGCTGTTGCTTTGTTTCCCTGCACGCCTAAGGAAGTTAAAACGCCGCTGGGCGATTACGCGATTGATCCGGATGGAATCGTTCCGCAAACCACGCGAAAACTCAAGGAAGCATTACCGGATTTGAATGTGATCGTTGATCTGGCTTTGGATCCATACACAAGTCACGGACATGACGGAATTCTGGATCCGACTGGGGCCTGGGTAGATAATGACCTGACCGTGAACCGTCTTGCGCAAATGGCAGTGGTTTATGCAAATGCCGGCGCTGATTGGGTGGCTCCATCGGACATGATGGATGGTCGGGTTGGAGTGATCCGTAAGGCTTTGGATCAAAATGGGCATGAGCACGTCGCAATTCTTGCTTATTCTGCAAAGTTTGCTTCGGCATATTATGGTCCATTTCGAGAAGCCATTGGAAGCGGAGCAGCTGTTGGAAAGAACTATCTGGACAAACGCTCCTACCAACTCAACCCGGCCAACCGGCGGGAGGCGATTCGAGATGCATTGATGGACGAAGCCGAAGGGGCAGACATACTGATGGTGAAACCAGCTGGGCCATTTCTGGATATTATCCGCGATTTGAGAGAAAGCACGAGACTTCCTGTGGCAGCTTATCAGGTTTCAGGAGAGTATGCTCAGATCAAAGCCGCTGCTCAACTGGAGTGGTTGGATTACAGAAAAGCCAGGGATGAATCATTAATTGCCATTCGCCGCGCGGGGGCGGATTTGATTTTAACCTACTTCGCTAAAGAATGGGCGCAGGAAAATGCGTAGGAAATACTGGATTTTTATTGAGTGAAATCCTTTGGACCTTTGAGGGATGGTTGCGAGGTTCGGAATTCAAACTAGAATACTAAAATTCAATACCGCTGATTGGATACATTTATTTTGGAATGATCATAAACGCTAAAAGCAGCCGGGTTTCCGCGATCACTCAAAGAATACCAATCGGTCAATTAAAGCAGCCATGAGCAAACCGTCCATCATACCCATTTTTCCTCTGCCACTCACTCTGTTTCCGACAGAAATGGCGCCGCTGCACATTTTTGAGCCCAGGTACAGGAAGCTGATCAAGGAAGCCATTACTGCGGGTAAGAAGGGCGAGCCATTTGAGTTTGGTATTATTTTTTCCAAAGACGG
Organism: Verrucomicrobiia bacterium; assembly: GCA_030432175.1. Lineage (GTDB taxonomy): Bacteria > Verrucomicrobiota > Verrucomicrobiia > Limisphaerales > JAUIHU01 > JAUIHU01. The sequence goes on from JAUIHU010000330.1 coordinate 1,561, forward strand.
GAAATTGAGTCCTGTCGGCTGTTCAGCGCAGGTGCATGAAGTTTTTCAGGAACATGAAGATGGCAGATTCGAGTTGCTGGTCCTGGGTAAGAGTAGGTTTACAGTCAAGGATTTGCTCACGACGATAGATATTGATGACTACAGTCGGGCGAAAGTGGATTGGTTTTCAGATCTGAATCCAGAGTGGAGTGAGACATTGGCAAATCAAGCATACACTATGCACCGTGAGACCATCCGAACCATGCTCGGAGGTTATCCCAGTCCAGATTTTTATCGTTCCAGAACTCACCTCTCATTCTTCATAGGTCAATCCATTGGACTCGACCCGCAAGGAAAACAGAGACTACTCGAAAGTCGCAGTGAAAACGAAAGGTTGCAGGAAATGATCGAATTTATGACCCATTACCTCGGTGACTGGAAGCGCGTTGAAAGCATTCGAAATAATATTCAGAACACTTGGTCATTCCTGATGTTCACGAAGAACTGCGAGGATGAATAGTGGGCTTCTGAGCTGATGCAGATTCAACTGATTGGCGGTGAGGATTTAATGTAATCTGCAAAAATCTCGGCAATCGGCATTTTTATTCAGATTATTCTGAGGTGAGCTTGACAGTAAACTGCGTTTGAGTTAGCAAGTTCAAACGTTCGAGCGCGAGTGGCGGAATTGGTAGACGCGCCAGATTTAGGATCTGGTGCCCTAGGGCGTGAAGGTTCGAGTCCTTTCTCGCGTATTAAATGATAAATGATCGAACGCTTCACAGTGGGTCGCTGGATTCCTTGATCAAAATTCCCTGGAGAATTCTCATTGCAGCTTTCCTGGCTCCAGCCAGGCTAAGGTGGTCATCATCGATATACAAAGGTTGATTTCCCTCTAACACCCAAACGGATCCGGACCTGTTCCTGAATATGTCCTGGATTGGAACAAACTGACAGTTGTCGTAAAACTCATCCAAAATCGACATCAATTCTACCCCGTTCCAGTATCGATGAATGTTTCCAGGACGAATATATTGATCCAGTCCATCCTGTGATTTCAACCCAAGATGAGCCAGATACTCTACAGTAAACTTGTCTCCGAAGAACAACTCTGGGGGTTGCTCAATAATCAACGATTCAATTTCCAAAGTTTCTAACCAATCCATCATTGGAACCACTTCCTGCAGCGTCCGAGCTGACCAACGGGTTGCGATCAACACGATAGGACGCCAGGATTCAATGGATTCAACCCTTGCTCTATCGTATGCCTCTTGCTGTTCTGGAGTAATCAAGTCGGTTCCAGCGGATTGAATTGGAAGCTGGATAAAAGGAGAAACACCTGTCCATGTCCAGAATCCAACGGTCCATTCCATTTCCTTGCAAATCTCATCCACCACAGGAGCCCACATTAATCCATGAGAGTCACCCATCAGCACAACGTCTGGATTTTCGCCACCGTAATAACGAATTAATCCCTGTTCATGATACGCCTCCTCCAATCCTGATTCGCGCAATTTCAATTCCAAATGCTGCCCCTCTAATTCTGCAATTGCCGATGATTGATCAGGAGTCAGATCGTAAACCAACCCATGCCAGACAGGTGTATTGAACACAGTTGTATCGTATTCGACCTTTCTGAAAACCATTCCTCCGCAAATTGCGCTGACGGCAATGACGCTCACTATAACAGGAGCTAATATTTTGGACGCTCTACGTGTTGGGCGTTCAACTAAATAGTAGGACGCCAAAGTCAACGCGATGATTAAAGCCACAGTCAGTGTCGGGCCTAATGGATCCAGCGCTGTTTGATTAAAAACGAGAACCGGCCAGTGCCAGAGGTACAAAGAATAAGAGACCTTTCCGATAAACACCACTGGCTTCGAGGAAAGAAAAGAATGAGTCCCACTGCCCACTCCACAGAATGCAATAATCAAACCCGCCCCAGTTACCGGGGCCGCCATTGCCCAAGAAATATTCCCACCCGGCAGAAAAACCACAAATGAAAATAAAATCATCATCAGCCCGGCAAATGGAATGATCTGATTGAGCAGTTTGGATCTTGGAAACAAACCTTCCCGACGATGAAACAGCGTCAACGCCAGCAAACATCCCACAGCCAATTCCCAGGCGCGTGTCGGTGGAAGATAAAACGTCGCCGTACTGTGTTCCTGCAAACCATAAACAAACAACGCATAACTCGATACAACGATCAATGCTGTTGCTGGAGTTATCCACTTTGACCGCCACTTCATCATGAAAGCCATGAAAACCGGGAAGAATAAATAGAACTGTTCCTCGACTGATAAAGACCATGTATGCAACAGGGGAGAACCTTCAGCATCCTGCCCCCAGTAATTCCCGGAAGTGCGCCAGAAATAAAGATTCGCAAATGAAAACAGCGCTGAGAAGGATTGCTTGCCAAATAAATTCATATCCGGGCCAAACACCGCTGCCAGCGAAAAAACTCCCACCGCGGCCAGCATTGTCAGTAAAGCCGGAGCGATTCTTCGCACTCGCCGCATCCAAAACCCACGAAAAGTAAAAGTTCCCTGGTCGAAATCCTTCAGTAAAATTGAAGTGATCAGAAACCCGGAGATGACAAAAAAAACATCCACGCCGGCAAACCCACCCGGCATCCAGGGGATTCCCATGTGAAACATGACCACCGGAATCACCGCTACCGCGCGCAAGCCATCAATCTCAGGACGATATCGAATAGCGCTCAAAACAAACTTCGCTTCCCACTGCAATGTTAACTAAGATGCGCGACATCATCACCACAGCCACTCAGGAAGTAAAAGGCAAAAAAGAGATGTTTGAATAACTTTGAAAAACTTGACACCCAAATTCTTTATCAAGAAATCCTGGGCTGAACGGGGCTCTGTAATGAAGTGGTAAGAATTTGCAAATAGGGCCTTCTCCTTTAGATTAGCAGAGCTTTTGGGATCGTGCTTCTTTACGTTTCCGGTTCTGAAGCCAGGTTTAATGGTGACGACTCAATAATCGAGATTCATTGCATGCAATATCGAAAGAAAGGTTTTCAACTGATACAATCGCGACTCGGGTTCCTCATGGACCGCTTCCGCGAAACACTGCTCCGGCTGGGAGAGAATGATCTGGCAGAAGGTTTGCCATGGAAGACAATTCCAAATGATAAAGGCGAGCCGGAGCAAATTCAACTCAGCGCCGGAGCATCTCGACGTCCACATATTCAAGATTCCGAGAAGTTGGGACAAACATTTTCCATAGCATTTCAAATACTGAACCTGGTTGAAGAATGGGCTTCTGAAGAAATCCGCAGATTGCGAGAGAAGGACACCGGACTTCAGAGCGAACCCGACCTTTGGGCGCAGAGACTTCGGAGTCTTCAGTCGGCTGGACTCAATTCCTCACAGATTCAGGAAACACTCGAGGCAACTCATGTCGAGCCTGTACTAACAGCTCACCCAACTGAGGCGAAACGAGCCACCACTCTAGAGATTCATCGTCGTCTCCTGCAAATGTTGTTCGACTTGAATTCACAAGACAGCGATGGCGCATTTGGAGCAGAGTTTGAAGATTCAGAGGAGTCTTTCAGAGTAGAGTTGGAGAGACTCTGGAGAACAGGGGAAATCCTGCTACAACGACCCAACATCTGGGAGGAACGCCGAAACGCATTATTTTATTTTGAGGAAATTTTTCCCAAAGTCATTGCCCGAATCGACAATCGATTGCAACGCGCCTGGCGATTGATCCATAAGGAAAACGAGCTCGAAAATACCCAACCACTTCAGCGTCCAAAGATTAGTTTTGGAATTTGGATTGGTGGGGACCGGGATGGCCACCCGTTTGTGACATCGGATGTCACCAAAGAATCTTTGTACGCTTATCGCGCCATGGCGTTGAAGTCCCTTCGTCAGCAGACGTTGCGCATGGCCAGCCGTTTAACACTCTCGGAACACATTCAACGTCCTGACCGAGAATTGCAGGAGCGCAGCGCCGAGCTGATGGAACAGTTGGGCTCACGAACTTTCGAATTGACGCGGAAACGCGTCGAGGAGCCCTGGAAGTTATTTGCTGAATTGATGGCTCTGAAGTTGGAGATAGATATCGAAGAAGCTGAAGATCAATCCCCAGGAAAGCAGCTAGGGTACATCCTCCCACAGGCGTATCAAAAAGATCTGG
>JAUIHU010000331.1 GCA_030432175.1 Verrucomicrobiia bacterium
TTAGGCGCTTCCTCTTGGGTCATTGGTTGGCGTTAAATTTTTCCGGCACGTAGCCGAAGTAACGCCGTGTTTTTATCACTTTAGCAACCTCTTGTGGAGTCATTTCCTCCCAGGAAGGATCTCCCTCCTGGATTTTTTTCAGAATGTCACGTGAGAAAATGTGCAGGATATCCGGATTATAATTTTCTAATGAGCGAATATTCCCCCTGTCAACCAGATGGCTGTAGAGGTGTTTGATATTACCCGGCAACGGGAGATTGTTGAGCAGGGTGAGTTCGTTGGACTTCGGATCTTTAAACGGGTAAATGAAGAGTTTAACCTCGTTTTTGAACAACCGCCCGAAAGACTCCAGGATGCCTCCGGCTAGATTGGTATAATACTTTTCGTTGAACAATTCTGCCAGGCTGTGGGCTCCCATGACGATGCCAATTGTCTTTTTGGAGAAACCACTCAGGTAGGCGGCGAGGCGATAGTATTCAAAGAAATTAGAAATCATCACCGTTTTGCCGCATTCAGCCAAAATATCCGCGCGTGCCAGAAAGTCGTAATAATCAATCTCACCAGTTGCTAGCAGGTTTCGCATGGTTAATTCCATGATGGTGATCGGCTCTTCATCAGCCATTTCTGGCATCTTTGAAAACTCCTCTTCGGCGCATCGAACCATGTCCAGATTGACATGCATGACCGGCCGGAAGCTCCCCCGCTCGACAATGATTGGTTTTTTGTAAAGCGCCTCGGAAGGTTGCATGACCTCACCGTTCGGACCAAACATGGCGGCGTTGCTGAGTCCGAGTCGCACCAATTCCAGACTCATTAACCGGCTATCCACGTTGCGAAACTCGATGCCTTTAAACTCAATCATGTCAATCTCGATGCGGTGCGTGTTGAGTCCATCGAGTAGTGACTCCACAAGTTTTTTGGGATTGTGGCTTAGAAAGCAGGCTCCATAGACGAGGTTGACTCCGACAATTCCAAGGGCCTCTTGTTGTTGGCTGTTGGATTCGTCGAGCATGCGGACATGGATAATGATCTGGTTGTCCTCATCTCTGGGATGCGCCTGAAATTTGATACCCATCCAGCCGTGGCATTCATTGGTGCCTTTATAATTCCTCGCAGAGACGGTGTCGGCGAATGTGAAGAATGCAGTGTTATGACCCTGTCCATCGGTGAGCCGTTCTTTGTTGAGACGCTGTTCATAATCCAACATGCTCTGCAGCCGTTCACGACAAACGTATCGTGAACAGGTGCCATAAATCGCGTCGCTGACTTTCATTGCATATGCTGAGATACTTTTTGCAATGGTGCCTGCGGCGCCACCAACGCGGAAAAACCATCGGACCACTTCCTGTCCAGCGCCAATTTCAGCAAAGGTGCCGTAGCGTGAGTTGTCGAGGTTGATGGCCAGCGCCTTGCTCCTGGGATCGGTTTGCTTTTCAGACTGCATCGCCAGTATTTTATACTACTTCCGCAACGGCGCAAGATGGACTTCTCTGGATCAAGAAAAAGACGCGACGGGTCAGGAAGCGGACCTGATCCCATCGCGCCTTGGATCTATGAGGCGTTCTTGTCGAATTGGCGTTATTCCGTCATTCAGGTGGAAACGATTTTTCGGCAGAGAATTATCAGAGCGCACAGTCCCAGGAATAATCCCAGCTGCCAGCCCCAAAGAATCGATTGACTATCGGGAGCGGTGAATCGCATTTGTATCTGCAAGGGAGTCGAAGCGTCTGCCTGCAGCGCTTTTTCGAACACCAGTTTCGAGCCGATCTGCGGAAGGTTAGCACGAATCGCTCGAGGCAATAAGGTGGCGGCTTCCTGTTGTTCCACCAATCTTCTTGCCAGCGCCTGCATCACGGATTCGTCATTCAGCGCTGCGGATTCAGATTGATTGAGCGCCAACTCCTGGCCATAGACGTTCTGGAAGCGCTGGTTCAACCCTTGTGCGTAGTTGAGCATTTTCACATTATCCAACTGCACCCTCGCATCTTCGTTAAATGCGATGTCATTATTGGAAAGGTTCAATGCTGCTTCATAGGCTCGCATGGCGTCTTTGTTTTGACCTTTCTGCAACAGGCTGTTTCCCAGATTGAAAAACTGGTTAGCTTCTACAACTTGCTGCTGTTGTCTGGAGTTTTCGTATTCCATGTAACTTCCTGTGGCCTGCTGGCCGCGTTGGAAATCAGTGGAATCTGGCCGTTGAGGACTGTATTGGAAGTTGGATCCCCAATGGGTGAGGTTCCACATTTGAGGCGCATAGACGTTCCACGTGATGTTTTCCAATGGCAGTCCAAATTTTGGGGCCGTCAGATTCCGCCAACTTTCAAATCCAGATCCATAAGGGTTGGGTGTGGAATAGAGAAATTCAACGATCGTCGGCTCTCCTTCCACAGCATTGGGTTCCAGGGGAGTGAGAATGGTTTGTTCGACGGACCATGGAGCGACGCTTTGCTGGTTGACGAAGGCAAACCAGAAATCACTGGACTCCGGTAGCTGTATTTCCAGCGCTCTCAGGTCGCCAGGAAAAATTTCCAATCTTACTTGAGTTAGAATCGCTTTGCCTTCAGAGAGAACTGATGAAAGAGCAATGCTCTCGATCTTGGCTTGATCCAGTTTGGCAGCCGAATAGCGGGTCCAATCCAGTTCCACGCTGAAATCCGGGTCCATGACTCGAAATACGTGATTGGGCGGATTTTCTCCGGATCGCATTCGGAGCGCATTGGGCAATGTTTGCCAGTCGCTCAGCTTCTGCAGTCCTTCGGGTTCAGCTGGAGCCTCTAATTGAACTCGACCGGAGGTGCGCAACGCCAGATAGCCCCGTTGCAAGTTGACGTTGACGGCGGGATTTCCTGTTAGCGTTGTGGTTCCGGGTTGGTCCTGCATCGGTCGTTGGTGACGCACCGAAAAGGAGTAAGGTCCGAGAATGCGTTTTCCAAATCGCACTTCCCAGATTTGCGGAGTTCCATCAGTGGCTTCCGCATTGACGCGGATGATATCTGAAATGGACTCCCCTTCGACGCGGACACTTTCCGCATCGGCTGGAGTTTGGATTTGCAAAGCTTTGATTCCGGCATTCTCAATCACATAATCATAATAGGTAACCGTTTGTTCGACCCCTTCTTTGAAAGTGACTTCCTGGAGAGTATTGACCTGGATCCAGGCGGGGACTTGCTCGATATCAAAGCCGAGCTTCCAACGGTCGTTCAGTATCTGGAAGGTCATGTAATTCCTCATTGCTGAACGTTGTTGTCCCGGACTTGGTGTTTCCAGCAATGTGACTGCCTCTCTTTCAACCAGGTGCAATCTCCAACCCTGCTCTGGCGCGAGTGTGAGTTTGCCCTGGTTCTTCGAGGTCCCATTCAAAGCCAGCTTGGGAGTGTCCCAGCCACTTTGCGCTTCGATTCCTGGACCAACCAACTGAATCGCAAAGTTCTGGCGACCCTCGGTTTTTTCCCTCAAGTATAATGTGACCCGCCGTGGATCACCCGAATCTTGTTCTGGTTTGGATTGGGTCCAATGACTCAGCGAACTTCCCGAGATAGATTCCACATCCATTCCCTCAGGTAAATCAAACGACAGTTGGAAGACACCGGCGCGTGAGATATCGACCGCCATTTGAGCGGCGAGCAGCGTGCGATCTTCTCCCAGAGATAAAGTCTGTTCGGAATTCACACGAATATCAGGTTGAACCGCTGAAACTTTTAACGTCAAAGAGGGCGCATCGGAAGCGGTGCGATAAGCTCGACGGAGAGTCAACGGATCTGAAGATTCAACTGAGTTGACGAACTCGCGTGGGAAGTCTTCCAAATTGATTGCGGCGAGTCCATTGATTTGAACCGAATCCAGTTGAGCTTCGGCGCGAGTCGCGATTCCAACCATGCCGATTTGGTTGGCAGCTTGCTGCGCTTTCAGTAAACCTAACCCTTTCTCGTAAGGCAGTGGACTGGCGCTGATTTGTGAATCAATCGTCAGGTTGAATGCTTTGGACTGACCTTCTTCCAACTGAATACGCAACCGTTTTTGATCTGGATCAAACCGCCATGTCTGCAACTTCGGCGCCCGAACATTCGTGATGGTCAGCGCTTCATCGATTTCAAACTCCAGAATCTGAACCTGACCTTGCGCTGGGCGAATCCGGACAAAATGATATCCTTCCAAAGCCCCGGATGTTGGCGCCAGCAAGTGGTAGAGATCCGCATAAAAAACGGACTCTTCCGTGCGCGTGTCACGTCCACGCGGCTTCCATCCCAACCAGGATTGATCCGAAGGGACCAATGTCAGCGAAGCCAGCAGTTTTTGATTGTCCTCGTCTCGCGCGGTGCGCACCGCCACGGCTTGCGGACTGAACGGATCCCACTCGAGCCCGTTCCAGGTTGCTTCAATTTGATGAGACAACGCCGTGGGGGTTGGGATCTCTGCCTGATAAGTTTCGTTGTTTAATGTTACAGCAGGAGTGTATTCCCAGATGATCTGGATCAGCTCCGCCTCTTTAGCCAGAACATAAAAACTCTCCGAAGATGTCTGGGATTTTTGTTCAGTTTTGGAATCTAACCGGCGAATTTCTGCGGCAGTTTCCGGGATGATTTGAATGGATCTGGTTACGGCATTCTGAGCCTGGATCGGTAGTTTTTCACCAGATTTGGCGTTCCACAATATTTCAGCTCTGGCCTGAACTGATTGGCCATCGACAGACCAGGTTTGGAAAACTGACTGAGCGTATGGAGCAACATCCGATTGTGCTTGAGCCTGCGCTTGATTCGGCGCGAGCTGCGACATGCACAGGATACAGCCAAGGATCCAGAGACTGGCTGTTCCTGCGGTGGTAGGATTCGGTTTCATTGGAGGAACTTTTTCAGAGGATTCACTATCCGTTGGAGGTTGAGGTGGTTTGGGTGGTCTGGGTTTTGATGGGAGTGTCATGAGAGGACCGGCAAGTTGGATCAGCCAGGAAAGAGCAATAGCGCCCAGCATGAGACCCAGGACCCATGCCGCTCCCTGAGGCAGGTAGAGCAGTCCCCATGCAATCAAAGCCCATGAAAGCGCTTGCAGTTGACGTCGGTAGGGTTGCAGCGCCGGCTTGAAACTCTCCAAAGTAGGCAAGGCTAAAAGGATGAGTCCAAGAACCGCTGGCCACGCCTGGAGCCATGCGGCCGCTTGCTGATCTGCGTTAGAAATTCTTTCCAGTTCCAACTCCAAACTGGCTGAACTATCCTGAAATGGAGCTACAAAATTCAGTTCGGCAGGCATGGGCTCAATTCTAACCAGAACCGAATGAAGGTTGATCATAGCAATCGCTACCCCGACTCCGACAAAAGCCGAGCCGCAAAGGAATCCCAGCCAGTGCCCCAGCGTGAACCGGTATCTGCAAACCTTCAACGTCCACTTCCAAATGGCGCCACCCAAAATCAACAAGCCAAATCCCACGCACAGCGCTGTAAACATGATGGATCTCTTTTTGCCTGTGAACAAATCGCGCAGCGTGTGAAATCCACTGGTTGCCTGATACGTTTCATTGGGTTGGATCGGACCCTCCACAAATCGAAGCCCCTGTCCAGACTCAGTTTCGACTTTCCATTCAGCATAAAGCATTGGCGCGTCGATGATGGGAGCGTGCAAGTGGGTCGTGGTGGATTTGGGATTCTTTGAATCGGCGCCCATTTGAAGCTGCACCTGAATCACCTGGTC
>JAUIHU010000332.1 GCA_030432175.1 Verrucomicrobiia bacterium
CCTGGCAGTAGTAATGTTTGGGAAGAAGTAAGGTCGTGTGATGGCACAGGAGGAGGAGACTTCTGTGGAAGTTCAGAATGGTGAGACCGCTGCAGGGCTGAGGCTGCTCTCTTTTATTCAGGAGCCAGGTCGCTATAGGAAATCTATCCAGGCTCCTGAAGTCGAACCCGGTATCAGTGGGCGATTTCCTTACCGGATTTCTGAATTGTTGCGTCCTTACTTGACCAAATCAGATAAGTACGAATCTGAATCACCGGTCTGGGAACCGTTGAGCAATGAGATGGTGGAAATTGCCGTGAAGGAAACCGACTGGGTGATCAGCCGGCAATGTTCAGGGATGTCGTCGGAGGGTAAATCGAAACTTCTTAAACTCTGCGAAGATTATTTGAATGAGCTGAAAGATCAGGGAAGAACGTTGGAAGATTACATGAATTTATTTAATCTGGAGGCCTTCATTTCCAGACAGGGAGATTAATATGAAAGCTTATAATATTATTCCTCAAGACCTGCTCTTTTTCAGAGATGGTCGTCCTATAGATACTGTTGGTGGCCATGGGGCGCGATGGCCGGAGCCTTCTTTGATCTTTGATGCCATCCACGCGGCTTTGCACCGGGCATTCCCCAATTCCGACAATGACTGGGAGCATTCACATCGATATGGACGTAGCAGTGACAGAGATCATAGCCGCAACAGGGAACACCGGTTTGGCTCTTTGACAACGGCAGGGCTGTTTCCTGTCGATGAGACAGGGCTCTGGTATTTTCCGTCTCCGGCCGATTATGTGCCTTCCGAGGTGGAAAACTCGTTTTACACATTAAAACCGATGAAACCGGTCGGAGTGTCGAACCTGCCCAATCCTTTAAAGTACACTTTGGGAAATCCATGTCCTCCTTCCAAAACCGAACGGGCAACCTGGTGGAATCGCGAGGCTTTCAATCACTATTTCCAACAAAAGCCGATTCCAGCTGGAAGCTTTAAAACGTCCAAAGATTTCTATTCAGGAGAGTGGACAACCGGGATTGGAATGGATTCGGACCGGCAGACTCAGGACGGCGAAAGGATTTACTCAGCAGAGTATATGCGATTGAAGCCGGATGTATCCCTGGGATTTCTGGCGGCGCTGAGAATGAAACAAAATGGGAATCCAACAAATGTTCAGGAGTGTCTGGACAAATTATTTGCAGAATCCAACAAAATTATTGCTGGAGGCCAGCAAAGGGTTTGCTCCGTCTCACATCTGGATATCGATGTTGGAGCTACCTTGCCGGTGGGAGGAGTGGTTGAGGGGACGCGCGTGAAGTGGACTTTACTGACGCCAGCTATTTTTCCTGCGATTCAAAAAAGTACTTCTAAAGACGGAAAAGAAATTGTGCCTCACGCAGGCGGTTGGCTTCCAACCTGGGTGGCGGAGCATGAGCAATTGTATGATGGGGGAAAGGTAGAACCGGGAGCGGTTCTGTTAAGAGACGGCCCGGGTTTGGCTAAAGCAAAAAGGAAGAAAGGTTCTCAGCCTGGAATGCGGATACGAGCCAAGTTGGTGGCGGCTTGCATTCCAAAACCCGTTGTCATTACCGGATGGACCGAAGCTCTTCATCTGATTGGTAAAGGCTATGAAAAAGAAAGAACAACTCATGGTCCAAAGGAGACCAAGTTAGCGGTCGCAGCGGGAACCGTTTATTACTTTGAGGCCGAAAGCGAAGAGCAGGCGCAGAAATTGGCAGGAGCGTTGAATTGGCACGGAGGAAGGCTAGATGCCGGTATCATAAAGAACCGGAGAAGTACATTAATGGGAGAAAAAGGTTTTGGACTTGGTGTATGTGGCGCCTGGGATTTTTATGAACCTGAAGAGTAGAGTCGGTTTAAATTTTTAATTACGAATTCATTTTAAAAAGGATAAGCAATGAAAGATCAGAGAATATTATACATATTTACCCGGACTCCGCTTCACGTGGGGGCCGGATCCAGTGTGGGGGCGATTGACCAGCCGGTGCAGAGGGAGCGGCATACGGGGTTTCCGATCATACCGGGAAGTTCTGTTAAAGGTGTATTAAGAGACTTATTCAAGGATCAGGACCAAAATCAGATTGATGAAGTTTTTGGGACTGGAAGCGACCGTGAAGAAGCCAGATCAGGAACCATGAGCTTTGGGGAGGCTAGACTTGTTGCCTTTCCTGTTAGATCCGCGAAGGGCGCATTTGCCTTAGCAGTCTCTCCTTTGACGCTCAGCCGCTTGAACCGCGATGCTGGCTGGGGTTTGGAAATTCCTCAGATATCGGAAGATACGATGACTTGCTGTGCAGGAAAAAAATTGGTGATTGAAAGAGGAGACGCAAAAGGCGTTGTGCTGGAGGAATATCGATTCAATCAAACCGGGGAGTTTCCGACAGAGTGGGAAGAAAAATTGACAGGACTGTTGTCGGATTCTGTGCTGGCCAGCGCCAAAGGTCGTTTCGTGTTATTGTCTGACGGAGATCTTTCCCATTTTGCCATTAACGCCTGTCAGGTGAACCAGCACGTTCGGATTTTTCCTGAAACTGGGACTGCGGACTCTGACGGTGGAGGATTATTTAACGAGGAGACAGTGCCTTCGGAGACTTTGTTTTATTCAAATCTAAATCCAGTTAGAAAATGTTCTGGGGAAAACAATATTCTGCATCCTTTAAACAACGAGCAGCTCATTCAATTTGGGGGCAATAGCACGACTGGACTTGGCTTCTGTTCTGTTGTGTGTAAATAATAATATTTAAATAAGGAATAACAATGAATAACTTGGAGCAAATTCGCGCCCGCAATGTATTGAATTTTGCAAACTCTGGTACAGTTTCTGGCAAAAAAGGAGGGGAGGTTATTAAAAAGATTTCTCCCATGATTTTAAATAATGGGCTGTTGGCAACAGTTGCTTGTTCGTTTGATGAAGGTAAGGAAGCTTGGAAACAGGTATTTGATGCTGTTGCCATTCATTTATCGGATCCAGATATAGCTGCAATCCCGTGTGACAAGAATGATAGAAATGGTTTAATGACGTTTCTCACAGGAGAAACCGCTACAAGTAAGGATTTACAACTAGCTACTGCAGAAACTATGGCGTGGCTCCAGTATGCCAGACGGTTTGTGAAGAAAACGGAGACTGATGTATGAACGCAAAAATTCCAATGCCCAGAGATGTGGCTGAATTAATAGGTGATTTTGCTAAAGAAGTTGAGAACAGAAGTCTTCTGTTTGATAAATTTGTTTTTCACAAAAGTTGTCCTGTTGATCCAGAGGAGGTGAATTATGGAGATCAATATCGTAAATGGGACGATGCCTCACGATGGAGTTGTTTGAGAATCGGAGAGGAAGCCAAGCAAGTATTGGAGAAGGAGTCAAATGATAAAAGGAGTAAGTCGCAAAAACAAAAGAATGATCCAGAAAAAGCTGATAAACTCAGAGCAGAGTCTGTTATCGCAAGAAGATTATCTGAAATAAATTGGAATAATGAAACCGAAACAAACAGCATACGAGAAAAATCAAACAAAAGGTTTATTGATCTAATAATATCCAGATTTAAGAATCGATCAAGAATTACAATAGCTCAGCTCAAAAGTCGATTGGCTATTAATTTGTCTGATGGTTTGATTGAGAATGCTGGGATATGTCTGGATAAGCTGTTTGGACTTCCTTACATACCTGGCTCTGCAATTAAAGGGGTTTCAAGACATGCCGCATTAGCTGAGCTGAAAACCAAGAGTGATCAAGAAATACCTCCATGTTTAAGTAAATTTTGTGAAATATTCGGATGTTCTAATGACGATTTTAAGAATGGCGATCTAAAATTATATTCAAGTTACCTAAACTCAAAATTTAAAGAACGTAAAGGAGCAGTCACTTTTCTTCCGGCATATCCATTCGATAATGTCCGTTTAGTAGTCGACATGACAACCGTTCATTATCCGGAATATTATAATTCAGGCCGGACAAGTGATTTGAAAAATGAACAGCTTCGACCAAATCCTTTTCCAGCTGTTGAGATGGGTTCACAGTTTGCATTCTGTTTGGTTCTCAATGGAATGGGTCAAAATCAAGAACTAATAGAAGAAGCTAAGAGTTTTCTGATAGAGGCAATCACAGTTTCGGGGATTGGGGCAAAAACTGCCGCTGGATTTGGTTGGTTTAGTTTGAGAGATGATCTTCTCGAAATAATTCAAAAGGAAGCACAAAGCAAAGCTGACCAAGAAGCGTTGGAACAAGAGAAAATTGAGAAAATTGAAATTGCAGCAAAAGCTGAAAAAGAACGTCGCTCAAATTTAACTCCGGAGGTTCTGGCGGCTGAGGAGCTTAAAAAATTGGAGGAACATGAATTTGCGGAGGTGGCCAAAAGTATAGCGCTTAATAACGATGAATCAAAAGATCAAATATTAAATATATTATGCAAGGATCAAGTTAAGAAAAAGAGATGGGAACCTTGGTTGCCTGAAAATAAAAAAGGGAAAGATAATGAACCGAGTGATACTGATTGGCAAGTCGCTTTAAGTGAACTTTTAGAATTACTTCTAAGTGATGCTGGAAAAAGGAGTTTTATTTCGTTGCTCAGAGATGACCCAGAAAAACGACAACGTTGGAAAACCTGGAAAAGGAAAAAGGAAAAATTAGCGAGCGGAATTCAATCTGTTTGCAAAGAACTTAAACTGCAGGAGTTGCCATGAGGAGTTTTAAACTGACATTTATTACACCTCTTTTCAGCAAAGGGGCATACGAAGACAAGCCAGAGATCAGAGCTTCTTCCATTCGGGGTCAACTTCGATGGTGGTTTCGGGCTTTGGGTGGAAGCTCGTCTGATGAGAGTAGAATCTTTGGCGCAATATCGTCTAAACAAGCTCACAGAGAACAAACTCTTGCAAGTAAAGTCGTGGTTAGAGTGTCTGATATTGAAGGAGAGCCAATGAAGTTTCCGACTTTGCCTCATAAGGAGGGTGGAGCTTCAGCGCCGAAAACCGCATTCTCGCCCAATACTTCATGCCTTGTGCACATTCTCGAACGTTTGGGAGGATTGCGCGGTGATGAGCGCAAATTGTTTGATAAAGCTCTACAAGCTTGGCTGCTACTGGGGAGCCTAGGGTTGAGGTCAACACGAGCTGGTGGAAATTTTATTTGGGAGTCTGTTTCCACAGATATATGGTCTCCTCCAAATAACTCCTCAGATTACAATGAAAAGGTAAGTGGCCTGCTTAACGGCACATCGATTAAAGCTCGCCTGTTGCTTCAGACATATAACAATGCTGAGGATGCCAGATATGATATTTCAGATACTATTGGAGGTAAAAATGACAACCGAGGCGCTAATAGTTTGAGATTGGTAAGGTACCCACTTGGAAACTTTAAACCAAGGAAGACATCTCCTCTTCGATTCAGGATTGTTCAGTTTAATGATGGATTCAGAATTGTGGCAATCTGGGATGGTCGTGATAATATCACTCTAAACCGGGATGGAGATTTAAATGAGGCTGTCAAACTTTTGAAAGGCGCAAATAAAAAGATAGGAGTATTAATGAGTGATGCGTCTTTTGGGCAATCCTAAACCGACGTGGGTTACCTATCCCAGGCTGATATGTGTCGGGCCTTCAGCCCTGGGATGTGTTGGGGTGTTGGTTTTCCTGGGCTGTTAGCCCAGGTTGATATGTGTCGGGCTTTCAGCCCTGGG
>JAUIHU010000333.1 GCA_030432175.1 Verrucomicrobiia bacterium
GTTGCCGCCGATTGATGTCGAAGCCTATTCGAATGATCTGCTGGCGATTGTGCGGGACTCCTTTATTGCTATTCAAAGTGAGCACGCTTCCTGGGAAGAAAAATGCGCCGGTGGGATGTGGATGCGATTGATCAACCTGCATCGGGAATATGATATTCCAACACCGCCGGATGTGCTCAGGTTCTTTCGCGCCAGCTTTCTGTATGACTCCATCATTTACCGATTGAATCCAGCATTCAACCAGATCAAGGAATTCTCGAAATGGTATGAGAAATGGGGCGCTCAGGTGAAGAAACGGATGGTGAAAGAATGGAAGAAACGTATTTTTGGACTCCGTAATGGGGACTTTTTGCAACTGGAGCATATTCTGTCCATTACTGAGCAGGGGATGGAGCGTATGCAGCGATTCCTCAATCGTCCGGATTACGATTATGTTAAGCGGGTTGATAAACTGGCGTATGCTATTTCGATGACGATTAAAACGATCGTGCAAGGCGCTTTCTTTTTAATATTACTGGGATTGATCCATTTCTTTTATCTTGTCGGCAGTAGTCAGATTTCAATCATGCAGGAGGATGGTTTGTGGCGGAGTATGCTCTTCATTCTTCGCCAGCCAATGGTTCACTTTTTCCTGTTTATCATGACATTGATCGTGATCCGAAAAATACTCATGCGAATGGATGATGTGGATGTCAGGGATTAGTGGATTAGCGCTATTGATGTGTTGATATATATACTAATGTGGTATAGAAAATAAGTAAGTATTTAGAGTTAAGTAGAATGACCGGACCCAACATTCAATTCAAATCTTCGCAACTGGGCAGCGCTGAGTTTCGCCGGGATCATGGAGTGCGTTTGGCTTATGTTTCCGGGTCGATGTATAAGGCAATTGCATCTGAGGATGTTGTGTTGCGGATGGCGAAGGCCGGGTTGCTTGGGTTCTTTGGAACGGGTGGTGTGCGATTGGATCGGATTGAGCAGGCGATCCACTTATTTCAATCGGAGCTTACAGCAGGGCAGAGTTTTGGAATGAATCTGCTTTGCAATCTCGTACAGCCGGAGATGGAAGAGCGACTGGTGAAACTCTATTTGAGACTGGGTGTGCGACGTGTGGAAGCGTCTGCTTATACTGAAGTGACTCCAGGGCTGGCTCTTTATCGATGCGCCGGGTTGCGTCGTGGTCCGGATGGGCGAGTGGAATGTTTGAATCATGTGCTGGGCAAAGTCTCTCATCCTGAAGTGGCTCGGGCATTTCTCAGTCCAGCTCCGGAAAAATGGGTGAGACGGTGGGTTGAGAGTGGTGAGTTGACTCAAGATCAGGCAGTCATGGCGGAATCGGTCCCAATGGCGGACGACATTTGTGTGGAGGCGGATTCCGGCGGGCACACCGATCAGGGTGTGGCGTATGTGATCATGCCGGTCATGGCGTCCTTGCGAAACCAGATTCATCAGGAACGCGGGTATGCCAGGAAAGTTCGTATTGGCGCTGCCGGTGGATTAGGAACTCCAGCTGCGGTTGCGGCAGCGTTGATGCTGGGGGCTGATTTTATTGAAACCGGCTCCATTAATCAATGTACGGTTGAAGCTGGAACCAGTGATCTGGTGAAGGATCAGTTACAGGAAGCCAGAGCGCAGGACACAGTGATGGCTCCGGCTGGAGACATGTTTGAAATCGGCGCTCGCGTGCAGGTTCTGAAGCGGGGTGGTTTTTTTGCTGCGCGCGCCAATCGGCTGTATGAACTTTATCGTCAATACAGTAGTCTTGAGGAAATTCCGGACGCTGTTCTGAAGCAGATTGAGAAAAGTTACTTTAAGCGTTCTGTGGGAGAAGTCTGGGATGAAACCCGTGAGTACTATTTGAAAAACGCGCCGGACCGACTGGCAGTGGCAGAGAAAAATCCGAAACAGAAAATGGCTTTAGTATTTCGATGGTACTTCATTCAAAGCCATCGGCTCGCGCAACGTGGCATTGCTGAGGGGAAAGTCGACTTCCAGATCCAGTGCGGTCCTGCGATGGGAGCTTTTAATGATTGGGTCAAAGGGACTCGACTGGAATCCTGGCGAGAGCGGCATGTGGACGAGATTGGCGAACTGCTGATGGAGGGCGCTGCTCGATATTTGAATGCAAGAGTGGCTGAATTGCATGGGAGCGCAGGCGATGGAGACCTGAACTCCGATATGATTTCTGCGCAGAGCTTGCTTGACTCTATTGGATCCAGACTTTCTTATACTGAACATTCACCAACTTACTGAACTCATGTCCTTCCTGAAACCATACACAGCTCTGCCAGGCAGTCAGCGCAATTTCAAAACAGATGTTCGGGGATTTACTTCGAAGATTATGCGGACTTCGGTGGTTTATTTATTCCTGTTCAGCGCGTTAGTCGCGTGCGTTTCAACCCTGTCGGCGCAGGATTCCGGGGCGAACTCCGGAAAGGATCGAGTGACAGCAGCATTCGGAAAAATCCAACCTTTATATGGAGTGCGACGAGTTGGCCCGCCAGCATCCACTTTTCCCGCGCCTTCCCCAGTCAGTCAGTTGAACGTTGTGATTGGAGATGCAGTGAAAGCTGGAGATCCATTGGCGCAACTGGAGATTTACCCAAGATTGGAAGCCACATGGAAGGTTGCCGATGCGCGAGCGAATTTAGCCCGAACGCGGTTGGAAGGTGTGAGGAACGGACCTTACCCCGCGCAGTTGGCGGGAGCGCAAGCTGAAGTAGTGAGGTTGGAAGCGGAGTACAGTCATGCTCAAGCGCAATTGAAACGAAGTGAAGCGTTGCGGCCGGAGAATGCAGTTTCTCAAGTGGAGTTGGAATCGACCCGCACTCGTGAAGCTTCACTGAAGCAGGCTTTGGAATCTGCGCGTCAATCCGTTCAGCGGCTTCAACTTTCCCATCAAACAGATTTAGCGCTGGCGGAAGCAGAACTGCAGGTTGCCAACGCACAGGCTGAACAAGCCAGGCTGGAAATGGAGCAGGGAATGGTTCGCGCACCGGTGGACGGCGTGATTGTTGAGATCCACACTCATCCTGGAGAAGCCCCGGGCGCTGGCGGGGTGGTTGAACTGGCCCCAACTCCGTTGTGGATCCGGTGTGAGGTTTTTGAACCGGAAGTGAATAAACTCAAAGTGGGACAGAGCGCGGAGATTACTGGTGATTTGATTTCAGGAACACTCACCGGCGCTGTGGATCGAATCGGTAAGCGCGTTGGGAAGAATCAGATTTTTGGTCATGATCCAGCCTCCGCCGCAGATTTAAGAGTTGTGGAAGTCTGGGTTAAAACCGATGAACCGCTTCCCATGTGGATCGACGCCCAGGTTCGGGTGTTGTTTCAATAATGAATCCAGCCTAACGCGCTGAAGATAATGCTTCGAGTCGCCTATTCCGTTTATCTGGATTTCTGAGATTTTAATCAACAAGACGATGTCCTCAAAAAAACTAAACATCCCTTTAGCCTGGCTGCAGTTGACCTTTGATAAACGGCGATTGTTGGCGGCGATATCAGGAATCGTTTTTGCCGTGGCGCTGATGTTGATTCAGATGGGGTTCCGGGATGCGTTGTATGCGGCAGCGATTCAAATTCACGAACGACTCGATGGCGATTTGTTTATTGTCAGCGATCAGTACCAATACCTCGTCGCCACTCGAACATTTAGTGAGCGGTTCCTGGACCAGGCGCTGGCGGAGCCTGAAGTTGAGGAAGTGATTCCGGTTTATCTGAGTCTCGCGACCTGGGAAAACCCGGTAAATGACAAGGAAATTGCTATTTTCATGATGGGGATGGATCCGACGGACCGTCCTCTACTCATTCCTGAAGTCTTGGCCAATCAGGATCAGCTGGCGATGCCGGACCAGATTCTTTTTGATCAGGGATCCAAGCCGGATTTTGGTCCGGTGCGACAAATGTATGAAGAAAATGGTGAGTTCGCAACAGAGGTTTCCAGGAAGCGTGTTGAAGTCTCCGGGTTGTTTCAGATTGGTATCTCCTTTGCTGCGGATGGGAATATGGTTACCAGCGATCGAACGTTTCTGGAGATTTTGCCTTATCGACAACGTGGGTTGATTGATCTGGGAGTGATCCAGCTCAGTCCGGGATCCGATGTTGAAGCGGTGCGGGAGAGGCTGGTCAACAAGTTGCCTGAAGGGTTGGAAGTTTATACGCATCAGGAGTACATGGATTATGAAAAAGGGTATTGGGCAATTCGGACACCGATTGGGTTCGTATTTAATCTGGGAGTCTTTGTTGGGTTTATTGTTGGTGCGGTGATTGTTTATCAGATTCTTTACACGGACGTGACTGATCATTTGAGTGAGTACGCGACACTCAAAGCGATCGGGTATTCAGACAATTATCTTTTCAAAGTGGTGCTGCAGGAATCGATTTTTCTATGCGTGGTTGGTTTTATCCCGGGGTGGTTGATCTCGACCGGAGTTGGGATTTTTACCAGGAAAATGACATTGCTGCCACTGTACATGACCTGGGAACGCGCCAGTACTGTATTTATTTTAACGGCCGGAATGTGCATTGTGTCCGGCGCTCTGGCGATGCGAAAACTGAGACAAGCGGATCCGGCGGATATATTCTGATCAGCCAACCCCAACTTTTGAATTTTATAGCAGCGACAAGACATGAACGAAACTTCACCCATCCAGGCACAAGGCGTTTGCCATTATTATGGTGAAGGTCCATTGCGGAAACAGATCCTGTTTGATATCGATCTGGAATTTACCCCAGGGGAAATCGTCATTCTCACAGGCCCTTCCGGATCAGGGAAGACGACACTGTTGACATTGGCTGGCGCCTTGAGATCGGTGCAGGAAGGCAGCATGAAAGTGTTGGGACACGAATTGAATGGAGCTGATGGAGAAACACTGGTGAAGATCAGGAATTCGATCGGCTTCATTTTTCAGGCGCATAATCTACTGGATGCATTAACCGCCAGGAAAAACGTGCAGATGTCATTGGCCTTGCATCACGGGATGACGCAGGCCAGGGCTGATGAGATGAGTGAATCGATTTTGCGGGATGTAGGTTTGGGAGATCGGATGGATTATCATCCAAGCCAACTTTCCGGTGGACAGAAACAAAGGGTAGCAATTGCCCGAGCGCTCGTGGACAGTCCAAGGATTGTGCTGGCGGATGAACCGACGGCCGCGCTCGACAAAAAGTCCGGGCGAGAAGTGGTGGAGATTTTAAGAGGTTTAGCCAAAGAAAAAGGGGCGACTATTCTGTTGGTGACACACGATAACCGGATTCTCGACATAGCGGACACGATCCTGACCCTGGAAGACGGAAGGATTTCTTCCTATGCCAGGGGCTTGGCAACCAGCGCGAGTCAGCAACTTGGATTTCTGTCATCGATGAATCGTCGAGGGGCATTGTTGGAACACATCAAAGATCAGCCGGCGGACGAGTTCATGAAGTCGTTGCAGCAGGCATCGGATGATCTCAGTGGATTGATTTCCAATCTCGAATCTGCGCGGGAAAAAGTTCGGGAAAGTTCGTTATCCCAGGCTTTGCAGGCAGCGACCTTCAAGCTTCGTGATTTGCTGGATGCGGACCGGGTGACATTATTCCTGATCGATGAGACCAAGCAGGTATTGGAATCTGAAATAGCTTCCGGATCGGACGGAGAACCACTATCAATTTCGATACCCATTGACACA
>JAUIHU010000334.1 GCA_030432175.1 Verrucomicrobiia bacterium
ATATCGAAGGATACTGGCTGAACTGGGTTTTTAATTCCAAACTGCGCTTTGTTTTGTCATAGTCTGGCATCATGAAAGTCGAACTAGCATACGGAGAAGGTTATCTTCCTATTGATCTGCCGGAAAAGCAGACCATGGTGATTGAACCCAGTTTTGTGGAAGGTCAGGCCGATGAGAAGGGCGCTGTGTTGCACGCCTTGCGCAATCCCATCGGAGCGCCGTCTTTAAAATCAACGGTTCGAGAGTCCGATAAGGTTTGCATCGTCTTCACTGACATTACTCGGGCCACTCCGAATGATCGACTGATTCCATGGATTCTTGAGGAGTTGTCTCATATTCCCAGAGAAAACATTACATTGCTGAACTCTCTGGGCACGCACCGTCCGAACACCCGTGAGGAACTGAACAAGCTGCTAACTCCTTATGTGGTGGACAACTATCGCGTGCTGAATCATGAGGGAGAAAATCCGGCTGAGTTGAAAGCGTTTGGAGAAACCCGGGAAGGTGTTCCGGCTTTGATCAACCGTCATTTAGCCGATGCAGATGTTCGCATTGTGACTGGATTTATTGAACCCCATTTCTTTGCCGGGTTCAGTGGAGGCCCGAAAGGAATCATGCCCGGTGTTGCAGGACTGGAGACTGTGATGAGCAATCATGGGTACCGGAACATTGGGGATCCTAAGGCCACTTTCGGGATCACTGAAGGCAATCCGATCTGGGAAGAAATGCGGGATATTGCGTTGCGGGTTGGACCGAGTTTTCTGGTGAATGTGACATTGAACGAAAAGCGGCAAATCACCAATGTGTTTGCCGGTGATCTGATGCAGGCTCACAAGCAGGGAATTGAGTTTGTGCGGAAGTCTGCGATGCAGAAAGTCAAAGCCCCTTTCGATATCGTGATCACCACCAACAGTGGATATCCGTTGGACATGAACCTTTATCAGGGAGTGAAGGGGATGAGCGCCGGGGCTCGGATCGTGCAGCAGGGAGGCGATCTGATACTGGCGGCGGAATGTCGGGAAGGGCTACCGGATGGGAGTCCGCTGGACAAACTCCTGCGATCAGCCAGTTCGCCAGAAGAAATACTTGCCTTGCTCGCGACCCCGGGGTTTGTGAAACCCGAACAATGGCAGGCGCAGATTCAGGCGATTGTTCAGCGCAAAGCCAATGTTTTTCTAAAAAGTGAACTGCCGACCGAAGTGGCCAAGCGAGCCTATCTGGAGCCTTGCGAAGACATTGAAGCGTTTGTGAAACGTCGATTGGAGGAAATCGGACCTCAGGCGCGTGTGGCAGTATTGCCTCAAGGACCGCTAACCATTCCTTATCTGGCTTAAAGACAAAAGACTTAGTCCGAACTTTCCAACCGATCATTCTTGGCTCGAGACTCTTCCGCCATATTCTGCTTAAAGTTTGTCAGTTGGCTGGAGAGTTGGGAGTCGTGAGTCGCGAGAATCGAGGCTGCCAGAATAGCTGCGTTTTTGGCTCCTCCGATCGCTACTGTCGCGACGGGAACTCCGGCAGGCATTTGTACTATGGAAAGAAGTGAGTCAATCCCTTTGAGGGTTCGGCTCTCGATAGGAACTCCAATAACCGGCAGTGTTGTGTGACTGGCGACCATTCCGGGAAGATGCGCGGCTCCTCCTGCTCCGGCAATGATGACCTTTAATCCACGTTCAGCTGCAGAGCGTGCGTAGTCCGCCATATCATCCGGGGTTCGGTGCGCTGAAACGACTCGAACCTCGTGTGAGATTTCCATCTGCTTCAGAAATTCAGCGGCTTGTTTCAGGGTCGGATAATCAGAATCGCTTCCCATGATGATGCCGACTATTGGATTGGACGTATTCACTTCGCTCATGTTACCAAATTGCTATTTATCTCAGCGCGTTGTCAGGATTCAATAATTCTGGAGCCGGGTGGCCTCAAATAATAAAAGGCAAAATCAGGCAGTCTGTTTAATTCCAAACCGAATCTGCTCAGCGGCTCGCTCAGCTCGCATGCGGGTCTCCTGCAAGGAGGCTCCCAGAGCGGTGACATGCCCCATCTTCCGTCCTTTCCGGCTTTCTGTTTTTCCATAGACATGGACGGAAACACCCGGGATTTCTATTGCAGATTGGATCCCGACAGGCTCCCCGGATCCGTCTCCCGCTCCCAACAAATTAACCATAACAGCAGTTGGAGTGCGCATGGCGGTTTGTCCTAACGGCCAACCGAGTATCGCGCGAAGATGATTTTCAAACTGAGAACAATAACAGCCTTCAATCGTGTAATGTCCTGTATTGTGAACGCGTGGAGCCAGTTCATTCACCGCCAGACGTCCCTGTCGATCCAGAAACATTTCCACACCAAAAGATCCTACACCTTCCACCGCTTCCACCGCTTGCCTGGCCAGGTCGAGAGCCGCTTCTGCGACATGGTCCGGGACTGGCGCCGGGGATTCCGTCACGTGGCAAATGTGGTTTTTCTGTATGGCGTGTGTTAACGGGTAAACTGCTTCGGCGCCGTTGATGGATCGAGTAATGATCACCGCCAGTTCTTGTGTGTAAGAAAAGAAAGCTTCACCGTAGAGTTCATTCTGATCTCCCTCCAAAGCTGCCCAGGCTGCCGGTAGTTGATCTGGCCCATCGACAGTGGCATTGCCTTTGCCGTCGTAACCGTTGCGTCGTTTTTTGAGAACAAACGGCCAGCCGACTCGATCCCCAAATGATTTGGCTGCTTCCAGAGTCGGAGTGTCTTCAAATTCAGGAGTGGGCGCTCCAGCGTTTCGGAGTGTTTGTTTTTGGAGGAGTTTGTCCTGAACAATCCGGATGGTTTTGGATCCGGGATAGACGGGAACGCCGAGGGATTCCAGATGCGCCAGTGTATCTGCCGGGACGAATTCGTTTTCCAGAGTGACGACATCGACTTTTCCAGCCATTGGCGCCAAAGCCTCTGTTTCATTCCAGTCGCCGGTCAGGATCTCATCGACTAATCCAGCAGCGGGGCCATGTGGTTCTTTGTCGAGTAGAACTGTGGTAAATCCCAGTGTGCGTGCTGACTGGAAAAGCATTTTTGCCAATTGTCCGCCGCCGATAATGCCGATTCTGGGTTGGCTCTCTGAGGTCATGTATGTGTTTTTTGCCAGGCGTTGGATCAATCCAGTCAATGAAATACTTGACGTTGATCACAGCTGTTCGCTTCAAATGTCTTTAAATGCGCCCGTCTCAATCAGGCTGTTAACATAAAACCAGTGGTTAAGGAAAGAGGATTGAACTCGAAATTAAAAAATAAATGACGAAGATTAAAATTTTCTATTGACGGATAGTTGCTCTTTGATCATTTTTTCGAAGTTCTTATCAATTAATGAAATTGCTTCTACTCAACCTAAATTTGCTTATCGCTCTCCTAATTATCGGAAGGCGAGTGGGTTGAGTTGTGTTTGAAGAAGTTTGTTTCCGCAAGTTTCATAATCACTGAAATCGAAAACCCACCGTCACCATCTGGCCGGTGGGTTTTTTGTTGCCTGCGGTTGGATCTGGTTCGGTAAAATAATCCTAACAGAAATAGATCAAAAAACTTATTTGCCTTTTTATTCTTTCCTGATTGGTGAAATCCGGTCGACTGAGTAGAGGGTGAGATCCCTGAAAAATTTTTATGAGTACGCAAAAGATCAAAATATTCGACACGACATTGCGGGATGGTGAGCAATGTCCGGGAGCGTCCATGACGTTTCGCGAAAAAATGGAAGTGGCCCGCCAGTTGGCGCGTTTAAACGTAGATGTCATTGAAGCCGGATTTCCGGTGATCAGTGACGGAGATTTTGAATCTGTACAGGCAATTGCCAAGGAGATTCACGGACCACAGATCGCCGGGCTGGCTCGTTGTGTCGAGAAGGATATTACCGCTGCCGGTGAAGCGGTGAAACCTGCGGGCGAGCGTGGTCGGATCCATGTGTTCTTGGCGACGTCCAAGATTCACCGGGAATTCAAACTGGGTAAAGCACAGGAGGAAATCATTCGGTTGGCGGTGAAGGGAGTGCAGCAAGCAAAGACCTTCGTGAACGACGTGGAGTTTTCGCCGGAGGACGCATCCCGCACGGAACCGGATTTCCTGGCGCAGGTATGTCAGGCAGTGGTCGATGCAGGCGCGTTGACTGTGAACATTCCGGATACCGTTGGTTGGTCGACGCCCGATGAATTTGGGGATTTGATTCAAAAATTGTATGAATCCGTCCCACAGTTCCGAACAGGAGAAGCGGTCATCAGTGTGCATTGCCACAACGATTTGGGATTGGCTGTTGCCAACTCATTGGCTGCGGTTCGAGCTGGAGCGCGTCAGGTGGAGTGCACCGTGAACGGAATTGGTGAGCGCGCAGGGAATGCGGCATTGGAAGAGTTGGTCATGGCATTGAAGACACGCCCTGACATTTACAAAGATTTCACCACCCAGATTAACACTCGGGAAATTGTGAAATCTTCGAAACTGGTGGCGCGCATGAGCGGATTGATGGTGCAGCGCAACAAAGCGATCGTCGGGGAAAATGCATTTGCACATGCGAGTGGGATTCACCAGGACGGCATGCTGAAGAACCGGAACACGTACGAGATCATGGATCCCGTGGACGTCGGTTGGGGAGATACGGAGTTGCCGTTGACCAAGCACAGTGGACGTGCGGCTCTGGTGGAGCGATTGACGCGGTTGGGGTTGACTTTGTCTCAGGCGGATTCAGATGCGTTGTTTGTGCGGTTCAAGGAAATCGGGGACAAAAAGAAATTTGTTTATGACGATGACCTGTTGGCGCTGGTGGAAGGACAGATATCCAAAGCGCCGGAGACCTGGAGTCTGGAATACCTGAGCGTTTCTTCCGGAACCCAGACAGTTCCGACAGCGACCGTCAAGTTGATTCATGCGCAGACAGAGGAGCAGCAAGAAGCCGGGGAAGACCCGCAAATCGTCCAGGACGCCGGCACCGGGGATGGTCCGGTGGATGCGGCATTGAAGGCGATTGATCGGATCACCCAGTTGCGAGGGCGGTTGATGGATTACAACATCCGTTCCGTATCTCGCGGTAAAGACGCGTTGGGCGAAGTCGTCATGAAGGTGGATTTCGGTGACGGGCAATTGGTGTCCGGCAAAGGAGCCAGCACCGACATTGTAGAAGCAAGCGCGAGGGCATATTTGAATGCGGTGAACCGAAGACTGAGCAGAAAAGGGTAAGGTCTGAAATCGTCCGCAAATAAACAAACTGTGGAGGGCCCTCCTAGCCCTCTGGGCGGCCCGTGCGTAGCGAAGGGCGCTAGCCCTGGATGGTTCGAACGCACGAACGGATATACACATGTTTTGGATGTCCGGATGGTTTTTGGGTGTCCGAATGGTTTTGGGTGTCCGAATGTTTTTGGGGCATTTATGGTAATTATTCACAACGAATGTTCGCAATTTTTTTGAGGGGATTTCCCGGACGGGTAAATTTTGACGTGGGATCCAGGGCTAGCGCCCTTCGTTACGCACGGGTCGCCCGGAGGGCTAAGAGGTCCGATCGCAGTTTGATTATTTGCGGACGAAAATCCGTTGATTTTGATATTAGGACACCACCCCCTTCGGCCTGTTGTCTCCTAGCCCTCTGGGCGGCCCGTGCGTAGCGAAGGGCGCTAGCCCTGGATGGTTCGAACGCACGAACGGATAT
>JAUIHU010000335.1 GCA_030432175.1 Verrucomicrobiia bacterium
ACCCCCGTCTTTAACTAGAATTGCTTCTCCAACCAGGTCAGAGCCGACGATAGATCCAACTCCTGCGCCAACTCAAATTCAAACAGTCCCAACTTGCAAGACAGAGCAGCAAGCTGCGAAGGCGCCAGCAGAACCAGCAGTGGCCAGGTTCGGTGAACTGGGAAGGCGTCCGCCCAAAGAAAGCGGCGAATCTGCGGAATCGCGTCTGGGTGTCTGGTGGGCGACACGCGTGGGAGTTTTGATGGCGGTGATTGGCGCGGTGTTTTTTGGAATCTACATCAACATCGATGCGGCTCCCTGGCTGCGGTTGTTGCAGTTGACGATAGGAGCCGGAGTGTTTCTGGCGCTGGCTGTCTGGTTCGAGACGAAAAGCCCTCGCATCATGCCAGTCATTCAATCTGGAGCATTGACGGCGCTGTACGTTGCAGCTTTCGGATCTTACGCGCTTTCGGGGATTCGCATTTTCAACAATCCATTTCCCTCTGCCATACTCCAATGCGTCATTGTGGTCGGTG
This sequence comes from Verrucomicrobiia bacterium, assembly GCA_030432175.1. Taxonomy (GTDB): domain Bacteria; phylum Verrucomicrobiota; class Verrucomicrobiia; order Limisphaerales; family JAUIHU01; genus JAUIHU01. The sequence continues at coordinate 516 of JAUIHU010000335.1, forward strand.
TAGTCAGTTTCAGCCTGTGGAAACAGCGACATGCGATGGTCAATTTCGCTGTGTTGCTGGGTTATGTCGCCGCATGGTTCAGTCTGGCGCATGCGTTGGAAGTATTTAGCCTGAGCGCTGCATTGGGTTGGACCGTTGTGGCTTTTTGGCTCAGAGGCAAGATGGGTTGGACCGCTCCCGGCAGTTGGTCGGTCGCAGGGAATCTGGCGCTGTTTGCTCTGGCTCTGAATGCCTGGAACCAGGGAACATTGGCTTCGCCTTCGTTGGCGCTCGGATGGATGTTCTGGTTTCTGGTGGTGGGCTGCACATTGGGAGCTGAAATCTGGTTGCGGGCAGAGATCAGAAAATCCACTCAGCGCTCAGGGCGTCTTTATCTTTGGGCGGCTTCCTTTGGCGCATTAGGAATGGGATGGCTGTTCACACGCCGTTTCCATCCAGATCATCTCGATCTCTTTTATTTTGCTTTCGGTATGTTGTTTCTGGTCGGAGGTTGGCTGGCGCAAAAACGGGAACTGGATATATCGATTTCGTTGCCATTGACGTTAAAAGGAACGCTTTGGATCGCACTGGGATGGATGGCTATCCTGGACGGATCAGCGAGATGGCTTGTTCTGCTTGGGCAAACCGCCATCATTGCCTGGATGTGGCCGCAACGTGCTTCCAAATGGGTAGAGGCCGTGTGGCGTGGGCTCTGGGTCAGCAGTCTGTGGTATTTTCTGCGAGAATCCGTTTCGAACTCCAACCCTCCAGTCGCGTGGTGGGCTAGTTCTTTGTATTTGTTGGGATCCTTCGCTCTGTTTGTTTGGGAAGCTTCGGTCTTGAAGTTGAAAAGTGAAGTTTCGCTGCGAAAACGCTGGCCCATGCATGGCATCACAGGCGTCCTGCTGGCTATTGCCGTGATTGCCGGCGCGAATTTGCACTTCACCAAAGAATACCTGGGGTATGCCTATTTGATCTGGTTTCTGGCGCTGGCTGCATTTTGCTGGCGCATGAAATTAGCTCCGGTTGCAGCGGTTGTGGCTGCAACTTTTGTGGGATTGGTGGCTCAAATCTGGATTTGGGTCCACGCGAGTTGGTTTGGATCCAGTTGGGTTCTGCTCCCTCAGTCAACAGGTTGGGCAATCGTCATTATCGGATGTACTTACCTGATCTGGAAGTATGGGCCTTCAAGAAAAGTCATCCCCATTCTGGAAATCTGCCTGCATGTCTTATGGATGCTGGCATTGATGTCTGGATTCTGGAAAGGATTTCCGCCGCAAGGTGGGTGGATCGCTATGGCATCGATCGGTTTGGCGTTGCCATGGGTCGCGAAACGATTTCCATTTCACTCGCTGCGTCGCGTCATGCCGGCTCCATGGATCCTGCTGTTGATTTTCTGGATGGATGGGAACAGTGACTGGGATCTCTGGCTGGACTGGGCGATGCTGGCAGGAGCCTGGATTTCCTGGATTCTGGCGCGTCCATGGTATCCAAAGTTAAAGGATTCGAGGAATGAAGACACGCCAGCATGGTCGCAACCTGGTTTAATTGCAACTGTGACAGGTGTCTTGACGATGGCTGTGCTGTATCGACGATTGGAAGCGCCAGTAATATTTTACGGTTTGATTCTAATGGGTTTGGTTTACACCTTGTTTTGGTTGAAATCTGCTTATCGAATTGGACTGTTATGGAGTTGGATCGGACTCGGGTTGGGATTGATTCAGTGGATGGGAATGGCCACTTCTCAGCTTGGGACAGCTTTGGATACGCCCGGGAATAATTGGTTGATATCTGGACTGGCGCTGGGCGTTTCTTCCTGTTTGTTGGCGCGGGTTCAGACGAAAAAATCTATGGGCCAATCCCAGAAAGAACGACATGCGATTCAGTGGGTGGGAAGTGTTGCGGGATTATTTTTTCTGTTCACTGTGTTGTCGATTCCAAGGTTTGGTTTGGCGCAGAAGCTGACATTGCTCATGGGCGTTTCGGCAATGTCTTTGTTTGTCTTTGGAATGGTATTTCGATCGCAGCCAGCGCGGTTTGCCGCTTTATTTGGGTTGGGAATTTGTATTCTGCGCCTGTTTATCTATGACATCCAGGAAACCCTGCACCGTATTTTTGCTTTTGGCGCTCTGGGTGTTTTGTTGCTGGGCATCGGATTTCTCTACAACCGTTTTGGCAAATCCATGATGGAAGAGGATGAAGAGAAATCTGACACCCAGAGTGAGCGCACTGAGTGAGTCAGTCTTTTCTCAATGGGATTCAGCAAGGTATTCCAGCAATCCTTTGAGGTCCTCATGAGGTAACGCTTCAAAACCAACCGGCATGAGTGACATTTCAGAGGCTTGCATGGTTTCGATGTTTTTCCTTTGAATGACCTGCTTTTGCCCGGTGAGTTCGAGGATCTCTACAGTGGTTTGTGTTTCTGCGTCCAGCCTGCCGGAGTAGCTGTTTCCGTCCAGTGTGGTCAGGGTCCAGAGTTGATAGTTCGCCTCGACGGAACGATTCGGATCCAGAATTTCCAATAACACATCCGCTCGATCTCGGGATCCAATTCCAGTCAGATCAGGTCCAATCTCTCCACCCTTGCCATCAATTTTATGGCAAGCGGCGCAACTTGTCTCAAAGACCGATTTCCCACGTTCAGCGTCGCCTCTTTCTCTGGCCAGCGGCAAAAGCTCGTCAACGATTGCTGCCCGGTCGGCCGAGATCCTGGCCCCAGCCTGACTCAGACGATCAGCGAAGCCTGCCACACGGGCGTTTGGATTTTGTCGTAACTGAGACCAATGCTGAGGAGCCAGGTCCGTTCGAGGGACGGTTTGATCGTAAACTGCATCCAATAGAACCAGCGCCCACTCGGGTCGACGCATGAGGACACTGATCGCCACGCTGCGAACATTTGGAGTGAATTTAGACCAGTGACTCAGAATGGATTCCGCAGTTGTAATATCTGTACTGCCCGCCAAAGAACGGAGAAATCCGCCAGCCAAATCCGGAGAACTTAACAAAGAAATCTGGTCCAGAATTGCGTCAATCACTTCGGAGTCATCACGAAGCGCAACCCAACGCTGAGCAGCCTGTACTCGAGACATTTCCTTCGATGTTTCATCCGATACCTGGGATCTCAAGGAGGCCAGAACAGCTTTCATGCGCCCATCAAACAGTCCATCGATTTTCCAACGTTCTCCGAGGCTCAATAATCGATCCTGCACTTCAACCGGCAATTCATCCATCACACGTTCCAGCGCTGCTAATTCTGATTTGGAAGGATCCGGCGCCACTCCTTCAGGCCAACCTTGCATCAGACCATCCAAAATCGCGGTCGCAGTTTCAGCGCTGACACCCTGCATTGAAGTCAGTACGGAGATGATTGTATTCGTCGGACCTCGCTCCGCATAGTGAGCTGTGACGATTTGGAGAATCGACTGCAACTCTTTGTTGATGGCCGGATTTTGTTGGTTGCGAGCGTTGGTAAGGAAGGCTCGGATAAACCTGGAATCATTCCTCGCCGCTGCTGCGGTGGCCGCGTCAGTGATCCAACGATCTCCTGTGTTGGTTTCATCGAGCATGGTTTGAAAGACTGCTGTAGCGGCTGGTTCGCTGGCAGGCGCTTCTGAAATCGCCAACAAAGTAGCCAGTCGCACCTGCGGATCCGGATCGGCCAGCAAATTGTTTTTCAGTATTTGGCTTAAACTCGATGGGGTTTTGGGCAGAGTCATCAACGCAGCGCGTCGAACACTTGCGGAAGGATGAGACAGAGCTTCCTTCGCAACTTCGGTTACGCTCGGTAAATTTCCATCCAGGGCGCCAAGACCGTGAAGTGTCCAGAGCGCATGCACGGCTGTGGGATTCAATCCGATTTCATCCACGCTTTGATCTGCGACCAGGCCGATCAATTCCGGAACAACATCCAACTTCCCGCGTTCGACCATGAACCTTTGGGCATGCATCCTCCAGAGTTTGTTCTTACTTTTCAATCCTTCCAGCAGACTGGCTGGTTTGGATTTATTCAGACTGTAGAAACGTGAAGGCTCACCTTGGGTGTATTTCAAACGGTAAATCCGGCCATGGGTTTTATCTCGGAGCGGAGTTTTATAGGCGTTTCCTTTTCCGGTCTCAAATCCGCGTGGTGTCGGGTTGTGTTGGATAATGTAGTTGTACCAGTCCACCACCCACAACGCTCCGTCGGGGCCGACTTCTCCGTAGATGGGAGAGGTCCATTCATCATCGCTGGCCAGCATATTTCTTGCATTGTGAGCAATGAAGTCCGCGCCGGATCTTTCAAGAAAGAATAGCCCCAGCAAATGCCCGGTTGGTTCCGCGACAAACTGGGCTGTGTTCCAAAAGGGTTTCGGAAAACTGCGCGCCGTGTAAATCGCGCTGCCGGAGCCGGCGGTGTATTGTCCGTGCCAGTCCACTTGTCGAACATTTTCGGTGATTGGGTAAATGTTCTGGCTGGTGGCGATGGATTCCAGACGCGCCGCTGACCAGCCGTTGACAGATTCGTAATAACGGTTGGGAATCGGCATGTACATGCTGGCGTTGTTGTTGGCCGTGGACCCAATGACGATGTTGTCTTCCGTGAAATCCAGACCCCAGGTGTTGTTGTTGCTCGACCGAATAAACTCCAATTCGGATCCGTCCGGTTTGAACCGGAAAATTCCCTGCCCAAAACGCAGTTCTTTACCTCCTACGACACCCGTGAATCCGGAATACCCCACTACACCCCAGATCCAGTTGTCGAATCCATACCGCAGATTGCTGACGGTTGCGTGCGTGTCATTCGTCCCCCAGCCTTCGAACAACGCCTTACTTTGATCGGCCCGGTCATCTCCATCGGTATCCTGAAACCATTCCATTTTTCCAGAGTGAACGACGATGACTCCATCGTTTGCAAAGACAAAACTCGTTGGAATACTTAACTTGTCAGCAAATACAGTAAACTTGTCTGCTTTCCCGTCACCGTCAGTATCCTCGACGATTTTTAATCGATCCCTTCCCTGGCCTTCCGGTTGCAGTTGATTTGGATAATCCACTGACTCGGCGATCCACAAACGACCTTGATGATCAAAAGCCAGCCACAGCGGTTTGATGATATCCGGTTCGTTTGCGTAAAGATCAAACTGGAACCCTGGAAACGAAACCAGGTGTTTCATGGACTCTTC
>JAUIHU010000336.1 GCA_030432175.1 Verrucomicrobiia bacterium
CCCAGGTCATCAATCCCTACCGAGTTACCGGACCGATGACGTCTCTGCATTCGATGGCGGAATTGAAAATTCAGTGGGAAACGACAGAAGAAGATGTGCCGCATGTGCTTTTTGAAATTCATGACACCCAAGACATGAGTCTGGATCTAAGCTACCGCGTCAACTTCAGCGAACTCCGAAATAATCTGGACATTACGCCATCTCGGGAATTTCTGCAGCCCATTCACTGTGAAATGAAATGGGACACAGCCAACGTGGTCTGTCGCTACACCGTGAACGGGGAAAGTCCGACGAAAGAATCGGCGCCGTATGAAGGTCCGATTTTAATTTCAGGAACGACAAAAGTGAGCGCTCAACTCTTTGACACCCAAGGTCGTCCCAGAAGTCAGGAAATGGTTTCGGAATATGTGAAATCACAGCCCATCTCTGGAGTGGATCTTTCTGGAAAAAGTACGCAGCCTGGATTGGAATTCAGCTACTACGAGGGAATGTTTGAGGAATTACCTGATTTTTCAAAAATCAACCCCCTGAAAACGGGAACGGCCCAGGACTGGAAAGTTGAGAGTATTGCTCAACGAGAAGATCATTATGCGGTTAAATATACCGGCTGGTTTCATGTCGATGAGACCGATTTTTATGAATTCCGGTTGATCTCAGATGATGGGTCCAGGTTTTTCATTCATGATCGTTTGCTGATTGATAATGATGGATCTCACAGTGAACGCGCTGTCGTTCGAGGCATTGCTTTGGAGGCCGGATGGCATCCGATTTCACTGGAATATTTTGAAGATTACATGGGACAGAAATTGCAGTTGGATATCCGGAATGGCGAGGGCCGTTTTAAGGTTGTTCAATCCAGCCAGTTGGCTCATTAACTTCTGACGCAGGTTCAAACAAACTCTTAATCCTAAATATCACGAATTATGACTGAAATCATTCAACGTATTTACGAAGTATTTGATCAACGCGGTGATGAAATGTACGGAAATGAAGCGGTGACACAACGCCAACATGCGCTTCAATCCGGTTTACTGGCTCGCAAATCCGGTCAAAGCTCTCAGCAAATTGTAGCGGCGTTGTTGCATGATATAGGTCACATCCTTTCGGAGAGTGAACTCCCACATTCAACCGAAGAAAACCTGGATGACCAACATGAAGAACGGGCTTATGAATGGTTGAAAAAATACTTTGGAGCCGCAGTGGCTGATCCGGTTCGACTGCACGTAGCCGCCAAGCGTTACCTCTGCTCAAAATACGAGGATTACGAAAGCAAACTCTCACCGACGTCACTAAAGAGCTATTACGATCAAGGTGGAAAAATGAGTGACGCGGAACTGGCAACGTTTGAGAGTGAACCATTTTACAAGCAAGCGCTGGCGCTGAGGGAATGGGACGACACAGCCAAAGACCCCAATCGAGAAACGCCAGTCATTCAGGATTTTGAGACCGAATTGAAAACGTGCCTCATTGCTTGAACGATTGATTTTGAACCCTGGCTCCTGGCTTGGGTTGCTTTTCATTAACAACATGATTCACCCGGATCACTCGCATTCCGTTTAGATTCGGCGACAACTTTTTATGACTACCGCTGCTGAAGGGACTTCGAAGGCTCAATCCAACCGCCACAATTTCCTTTTTTCGCTCTGGTGCATCTGCGCCGCTTTTGGAACATACTTTTGTATGTACGGCTTCAGGAAGCCTTACACGGTCGCTGAATTCGGTGATCTTTCGTGGATGGGAATCGGATACAAAACTCTGCTGGTCACTGCGCAGGTCCTGGGGTACACGTTATCCAAGTTCATTGGAATCAAGTTCATCGCTGAGGCGAGTCCTGCTAAAAGAGCTGTGTGGATCCTGATTCTCATTGGTTTGGCTCAGTTAGCATTGCTGGGTTTGGGGTTGGTTCCTGCGCCCTATAATATCCCTTTTCTTTTCCTGAACGGTTTGCCATTGGGAATGGTGTTCGGGCTTGTTCTGGGATTTCTTGAGGGTCGGATCGTCACAGAGTTTTTGGTCGCGGGGCTTTGCGCCAGTTTTATTCTCGCAGATGGAGTGGTGAAATCAGTTGGGGCAATGTTGTTGGAACGCGGGGTGACAGAGTTCTGGATGCCTTTCAGCGCCGGGCTTGTTTTTACGCTCCCGTTGCTTGGATTCGTCTGGATGTTAAACCGGATCCCTCAACCTACTGAACAAGATCAGGAACACCGCTCTGAACGCGCGCCAATGTCGAAAGCGGAACGGAGAAGATTTTTCGTCAAATATGCGCCCGGTCTGATCTTACTGCTAGGCGGTTACTTAGCGATCACGATTCTTCGAAGTATTCGCGCCGATTTTGCCCCGGAAATCTGGAATGGTCTGGGTGTGGATACAAAGCCGGCACTGTTTGCAAAGACCGAGTTTTATGTCGCCATTCTGATCATGTTGTCCAGCGGCGCTTTTGTTTTCATCCGAAAAAATACTACTGCATTCTTCACGGCAATCCTGTTTGCAGTCACAGGATGCGTGCTGGTAGGAACAACTTTATTTGCATTAAGCGCCAAATCGATTTCTCCAATCATGTTCATGACCATCATCGGACTTGGTTTGTACATCCCTTATGTGGCGGTTCACACGACGATTTTTGAGAGACTGTTGGCAGTAACGCGCGAAACAGGAAATATCGGTTACCTGATGTACTTGGCAGACGCGATTGGATATCTAGGTTATTGCGGTGTGATGTTTTACAAAAACCTGTCTCCGAAAACTGAAAACTTCCTGAGCTTCTTCACTTCAACCAGCTGGGTTGTAGCCATTTTCGCCGCCAGCTGCTTCGCTGTCAGCGGCTGGTATTTTGTTTTGAAACACAAGACGAGGTCGTCGTAGGGGCTCGCCTTGCGCGTGCCCTCTTGGATTCAAGGACCGAGGAAGGATGAAGGTTGAAGGATATTATTTGATTTCCTTAACTATTCGGAATCCGGTGTAGACTGCGGCGTCGCTGGCTTCTGCATAGGTTCTGATGGTGGTTCTGCAGGAAGCCGGGGCGCATGTCCAACCCCCACCTCGGATAACTCGCCAGTCGCCGAAGTCGTGCTGCGCGGTTTTGTCCCTATTCAGCGGATCTTTCAGTAATCGCTCTTTCCATTTGTAGTGAGGCAACCCTTCCAGCCTTTTTTCATAGGCCTCTTCATCCCACCGATCTTCACACCATTCCCAGACATTTCCGTGCATGTCAAACAATCCCCAAGAGTTGGGTATGAAAGATCCTACAGGGGCCGTCAGCGCAAATCCGTCTCCATCCTCGGCTTTTAATTTCAACGCTCTCTGATATCTGGCGCTGCCCTCAGCCAATGCTTCCAGCGTTGCGTCAGCGACGTTTGCGGTGGTGTAAGCGAGGTCGGGATCGGTTCCCCAGGAGTACCAGGTAGTCGTTCCTGCACGACAGGCGTATTCCCATTCAGATTCTGTTGGTAATCGGTACAACGCATTTTCCTTTTGAGACAACCATTCGCAGAATGCCTTTGCGTCATTCCAGGAAATAACGACCACCGGATGCTGCTCTGTTTGATCAAATCCAGGTGACTGCCAGGTGACATGAGATTTCTTTTGGAAGCGGTCCACATAGTCTTTCTCCATCGAGAAAAATCCAAAACCTCCAGCTCCTTGTTCTGCTTCAGTGACATATCCGGTTGCCGCCACAAACTTTCTGAAATCACGTACCCGAACTTCATGGATTCCCACCATGAAATCATTGGTAATCTCAACGCGGTGCGCCGGGCGTTCGAAGTTCAGGTTTTGAGCATTGCTGTAAAGATGAGCCAAATCAAACTGATGTTCTCGGCGATTGGAGTTGTCAAATCCCTGAATGAACTCACCCGCCGGGATGTGCTTGAACTGCATCCCTATGGAGTTAGTGATCATTTCTGAATCCGATTCCTGAGACAGCGCAGAGGTTCCTTGCACACAAACTACCAACAAAATAAATTGCCAGAATTCGCTCATGACTGTTTGAATCTTCATGCTTTTAGAAGCGGTTCAATCACACCAGGACTATCCTGAAATGGCCCGTCGATTTCCACACCCATCTTCTGCACCATGGTTTGCCACATGGAGGAAATCGGTGTTTGCTCCGGCAAATGTAAATGCGTTTGATGCTGAATTCCCAAACCAGCGCCGCCAGATAGCATCGTAGGTAGAGTGTCTTTACTGTGGCCAATTCCCATCCCACTGGAGAATCCTAGTAACGTGTGATCCAATAATGTCCCGTCACCGTCAGGTATAGATTTCAAACGGTTCAAAAAATAGTTCCAGTGACGCATATAAATCGTGTCCACTTTGGCCAGGTCTTCCAGGTTGCGAGGATCATTCCCATGGTGGGTCAGTTCGTGGTATCCTTTGGAAACACCAAACTCGGGATATACTCCACCAGCCAGTTCAGTGCGAACGACGTAACTGATCACGCGTGTTGAATCTGTCTGAAAAGCCAGCGCGATCAGGTCATACATCAGCTTGGCATACTGATCGTAAACAAACTTCCCGTTGCCTTCCGGAGAAGGAGCTTTTTCGTAATCTCCATATCCACTGAGGTCGGGTTGTGGTTTCGGACGATCCGCCCAATCGATTTCACGTTCCAGACTCAACTCCACTTCACGGATCGAGTTGAAGTACTGATCCAGTCGATCTCGATCCGCCACACCCAGTTCTTTTTGCAATCCTTTAGCCTGAACCAGCGCTGCGTCCAGGACGCTGCCTCTGCGTCGAAATTCCGTAGATTGGTTGGCGACTTCGCTGGCATCAGGCGCTTTGAAGAGACGGTTGAACAGTGTCTGCGGATCATTCTCCGCCGCCAATGGAACACCCTGCCGGTTCCAGGAAATTGTCGCCAAAGCCTGACTTCCAAAACCTGTGCCTCGCTTGACTGATAATTGCATGGAAGGAAATCGTGTGTGCTTCCCATGAACTTCAGCAGCAAGTTGATCTGGCGAGAGTGTTTGTTTCTCGCCACGTTCAATAGCCGTTGCAAAAGGATAAGCTCCATCATGCCCTCCTCCATGCTTCAACCACGTACCGGATAACACGGTGAACTGATCCCGGTTTTCTTCCAATGGTTTCAAAATCCGGGATAACTTTGCGTTCGAACCAAAACCATCCGGAAAAAACTGGCGCATGTTCATCCCTGTCCCGAAATAGAACATCCCCATTCGTGGCGTTGGACCCGAGTTGGGAGCTGCATTGACAGAACTTGAAGACATGATTTCCAGCCAGGGCAGAGCCAAAGCGACTCCAGCGCCCTTAAGGAAATCTCGCCGTCCGACCTGCAAGGATCGAACCCGACGGAGTTGTGTTGGATTGGATGAGGACATATACGAATTATAACATTGGATAAGAATAATTTAAGCCAGGATTTTCAAGATCTGCAGGATTGATTGAAAGTAAACCCAAAGTGTCATTTTTGTTTTATTCATAATCTTCGCGCCTTTGCGTCTTCGCGTGAAAAACAAATCATGAAGTTCACCGCCGATGAAAAATCTGGCTTTGTACCAGCTCATGGATCAATGTCCGCAAAGTATCCTCGCCACTTTCCATCTTTTGCACAGTCGACCGAATCCACAGATCATCCGATGGCTCAACGGGACGCCCTAGCGCATA
>JAUIHU010000337.1 GCA_030432175.1 Verrucomicrobiia bacterium
GCCATGGCCAGCGTTTCGATATTCCGCCCGTACGGGAGACGCCCGAGCTGGACGAGGCGGAGGTGGAGCGCTGCGCGGCAACGCCTCAGATCCGGGATCTGGACTAGTTTGCCGGGCTCATCCTGTTCAGGAGCTACCCAAGCTCTGGATCCAGCTTCTCCCAGGAATTCAAATCCCGAGTCAGGCACAATGATCTGACTGCTGGGATTCACCTGATACACTACATCCAATGGATCATACCCTTGTTCGGTAATCCCCCAGAACGATTCCAGAATCAACTCGTCATTCACCATCGCCAACGCCACATCCGTATCCCCTTCATTGATGATGGTCGGCCCCATATCTGGAACTGGATCAATATCTCCCACTGCATAATAAACAGTCACTTCCTCACTCGACACGAATCCTGTTCCCGGAATCTGCCCGGAAGCCTGGAATCGTAACTCGTAATGCCTGGCCTCCGTGAACGCCCAGTTCTGGTGATCATGCCCATCCAGCGCCAGCTTCACTCCAGAGGTTGTTTCGGGACTCTGAGTCGAATCCAACAACATCCGGACATCTCCATTGGATTGAATGGTGTACACAAACAGATTCCCTGGTCCTTCGATGCCTGTGAGTTTAATGTTCACCTCGTCATTCACAAAAACTCCTGGATCAATCGGCGCAGCAGATAACCCCATCAACAACAGTATTGGGCTCTCAGTCATTGGAGCAATCCAAACCGGGGAACCCGACTCTCCAAGAAACGAGAACTTGGCATTGGCCGGAACACTCAATCTGGCGTCCTCGGTCAAATGCAACACAGTTGTATCAATACCAAGAATACCATTACCGGCATCCGTTCCATCAATTTCAAACGACCACTCCTCTTCCTGATAGTCAACCACAAGATTGTGATGCCCCTTTGAAACAACAGTCCAATTTTCACCCGCCAACAGACCGGCGCAGCCACCAGCCAAAGTCATCCAACAGAGGATGTTTTTTATATTCACACACTGAATTTTCATAATTTTCCTTAAACTCAATTTCAAACTTCAAGCTTCTAATTCCCAAGTCCCATTCCTGGTTCGGCAAAGTTGATCCCTGAATCAATCTGTAGCTTAATTTTCTCAGCTGCCAGTGGATCCACGTGCCCATCTGCAAACAGGTAATTCGCAGAGCCTCCAGTATGGTCGTTGTTGTTATTTCCCGAACCTGATCGATGCCGGTCAGGTTGGATGTCAGATAAGACAGTTGCCCATCCCTGCAACCAGGCTCGGGAATGGGTGTGGTCTTTGAATGTCTCAGGCGGTACCTGATTTGACACCTCAAACAGAATAATTGTCTGCGTGGGACTCTTTAATCGATCCAGGCGACGATCTGATTCCAGGACTTCTCCGAAAGGCGTGACATAGTCCACTGAGGTGAAACCATTCAGCACGTAGCTGGTTCCTCCCAACTGAACACGCTTGAACCCGTTCCAGTCTGACGGACATCTCCGGATACCATCTGATTGCCCCAGATAACTGGAAATGGACCGAATCCAGGATTCTTGCCTCGCATCAGTTCCATGCCCAGGTCCGGGCAGATAGGAATCGTGATCATCGGCATACATCCTCATCGCCAATCCGATCTGTCGCATGTTGGAACCACACTCAACTCGACGCGCTTTTTCTTTCGCGCTAGCCAGAGCTGGCAGAAGCATACCTGCCAGGATCGCAATGATCGCAATGACCACCAGCAACTCTATCAGGGTGAAAGCGTCGTCTGATTTCTGAGACAAAGATCCACTTCTTTTCAAATGTTTAAACGTCATTAAAAATTACATGATTCATCAACCCAACCACCGACGGCATTTAGAACATCCAGAGACAAAGGCATACGCGAACGCTATTTCAGGAACATCAATCAATGTTCTGAAACACGACACTGCCCTGCTCCTGGCTTCAATCTGCCGGAGGAGTTCGATTGATTCAAATGATTAACTAAAATGAAATACAGACTTCGATACCCGAAAGAACATTGGAGCAGTTTGTTGGAACCCAACAAGTCACCAATCTATTCTTCAGGAATGAAACTGATTATCCAGAATTGGATGGAGCAGGTGGGGGACGTGGAAACTGATCCTGATTAAGTTCAGTCCCAGCGCTGAATTGCGAGTGGAGTACAAAAACCTGATCAAGAACAACGGGTAAAATGACTAACGAAAATGGGACTGAACTAAAATCCACTGAGCCGTCTCCCAAAGCCTGTGACAACCCAAAGTGTTGGTGTGATGGCAGTGGTTGGTCCGGAGTGGATTCATGATTCTCTGAATTCGATTCTGAACCAACGGTCTTTACATGTGAATGTGAGTGACTGTGAGAATGGGAATGACCGTGCGAATGCTCTCCGTGAGAATGTGTGTAGAAATGCCTACTTGATTCAGAATGGGAATGTGAATGTTCCGAAATCTCCCGATTGGAATTCTGATTCAACCCGGTCCAGTGAACGTGAGCGGAGGCTGGATCCAGCGTTCCGTGATCCACTAATGCATGATAGAACGGACTGAAATGGATCCATGCCCCAAGCCAAAGCGCCAGACACAGATAAACCGCAATCACGCGCTTAGCTGAACTTAACAAGATTCGGATGGCGCGACAGTTCCACATCAGTTTAGAGCTGGACAATATAAATCTAGCCCCAATCTGAAGCGCAACCCGCTGACTGTCAATCAACTACTCTTTTTGTCACATGAATTTAATCGACGCAGACCAAACGGTCTAAAAATTGGCGGACACCTGAAAAAATTGATAGTAGCTCCGCCTTGGACCAGACGGATTCATATGCTGCAAATAGTCCCCAAACCAATGCTGAGCGCCTCCGGTTTGAATTTGAAGCGAATTGTTCAACGGCTTCCAGGACAGACTCCATTCCAGTTGGGCTCCAATGTCTCTGCCTGATGTCCCGCTCGCATTCCGCCAACCAGTGGCAGTCCAGGAATCTCTGGAGGATGCCAACCAGTAATATCGTCCGGTGGTTGTAAAAGATACGTTCCTTAAAGGTCGTAACTGCATTCGAACTCCAGGAGACCTGATGTTACTTCTGGCAAAAGCTCCCAGTATTCCTGATGGTCCAAACTCAAAACGTCTCGCTCCATACAGCGTATCAAATCGATTATTGGAGTTGTCATTCGGATCCCTGTCTCCACTTGCTTCGTCATAGTGCAAAGCAATGCGAGGAGTCCATGACAGATTCAAAGTGTACCCTCCATGAAAATGAAGCATGTAGGCGAGATGGTTCAAATCACTTCGGTCACTTCTTGCAGCAGTAGCCCGTGATGTTCCTGCCTGCAAGATAGTTTCTATCTCAAAATCAAATTTCCCAGTTGAAGGCGCACGAAACCACCGAACACCACCCGTCCCCTGTCTGCGATTCCTGGTCATGTATTGTGAGCTATCCTCCTCAATTACACCAATAACGTAGCCTTCCATTTCTGTATTCCAGCGACCTTCTGAAAACCGCACAGCTACTCCGGGAATCCAGACATTCAAATTCTCACGGTCCAATTGAATCTCATTGTCCAGGAGACTCTCGACGTCTGAAGGTTCGCGCTGCTGTGGCACAAAAACAAATGCCTGCGAGTTCCAACGTCTTGCAGGATTCCATTCAGCATGGATACCATTGAAAGCGTTGATCGTGTTTCTAAACCGGTTCCTGGCAATGAGACGCCGACTCCCAAGGTTGAGCGTTTGTCGGCCTGCTTTTATTTGGAACACTGGTTGGTCATCGATGGTCAAACCGGATTTCCAATGCACAAAAGCTTGAAGAACCTCCAATGTATTAACGTCATCTGTTCCAATTGGGGATCCGCCATCCATACCAACCTGACGCGCGTCCAGGATTTCTCCGGTGAAGGATATAGGTTTCAAATTCAAATCAGCCTGGATCAGATTTCGAAAGACCCAGGCTTGATCTGATCCTGAAACTCCAGGACGAAACAATCTATCAATGGACTCATAACGCGCTCGGGTTTGACCTGATATTTTGAGCCACTCCGGTAGCCTCGCCCAATTTTCAACGGCCCAGGGATCAGCGCCATGCGCTGCTAAAGGGTGAACGAATATTATCTGAGTGAGAACGAGTAATCTTAAAAATAATCCAATAAGCGGGCTGGATACACAGGGATGGCCGGAAGAGATTCGATTGATAATATCTTGAAACATAACAACTGGTAAAGGAATGCATAAGCCTAACAGCAAAGAAGCCCAAACCCAAAGAATCTTCAACCATGCAACTGCAGCGCTCCAGAAGTTGCAAGAAAACGAGAAGCTGACCGCTACAGAAATCCAGACACACTCAAGCGCACAGAAACCCCTCCCGAGCGCTTGAATCAAACAACCAATTGAAGTTCTGTTGTTACGTTACCACGTCACGCGGATTCGCATGTACTGCTGAGGAGCTTCACTCAAAGGTAACAGGCTCCGCACGGTGACCGTTTCAACAACACCATCATCCTGCGTATCGACAACTTCAGTCATCCCGGCGCCACTCTGCCATCCGGCATTAATGTCTGTGGTGACCTGAACTTCATAAGTCAGCCCGGGATGATTGAGAGGTCGTGTGAATGTCAGGATCAAGCCCTGTACCGGATCAACCAACGCCGTTGGCGCTTCAGCGTCCGGCAATGTCGGATTGTGGCCAAACACAAACTCCTGCAGCGTTGTTTCTCCATCCAGATCGTAGTCCACCTGATGACCAGTGATCTCCACGTCTGACGCCAGTTCTCCGTATTGCTCCTGGATCCAGGACATCCAGCCAGAAGGGGCAGGCCAACCCGGATCTTGCGATTCCACAAAGTGGGCAACCAGGGACTGATTGATATTTAGTGTAAAAGTGTATTCAGCGGTTTCCGCAACCACTTGGTTGTTTTCTGTCCAATGTGAAAATGCGTACCCCGGATTTGCAGCCGCAGTAACAGTGACGTCTGATCCGGACTCATACGCGCCATCTCCGGAAGTTGTACCGGCGTCCAGTTCATCGACCGTTGTGTCCACCAGGTATTGAACCGGGCCTGCCCCATTCGCTGCAGCGATAACCAAGGTGTAAGTTTTTGCAACGGCCGGACGGTCAGCTTCAATCGCAGTCACCTTGAACTGATACTCACCTGCCTCGGTGGGAGTCCCTTCCAGCACACCGGAGATTTCATCAAAACTCATTCCGTTCGGCAGGTCTCCATCGAAAGTCCCGCTAAAGGGTTGCGCTCCCTGAACAATCACCAACCGAGATGGATACCGTTCATTCACCACCCCTTCGCTCAACTGGTCGATCAAACTGACAGCAGCCTGCACATCGACTGCAGCCATTTGCGCGCCCTTGTATTCTCCAACCACCTCAACCGTGGACAGGTCGATCTCAACTCCATTAATTCGTTTGATACCTTCTCCATGAATACCGTCGGAACCAACTTTTTCGGCTTTGGCTTCGCCATTCTCTTCATCCAGCGGTCCAATGTATTCATAAAATTCATAACGCCGTGTCACCACTTCATCCTCATCTTCCAAATCTTCTGGAGCGCCTTCCAACTCTCCATTACCACCGCCGTCATCCTGTCCAAATTCTTCCTGCAACAACTGCCACTCCACCTCGACTTCATCGGGTTCGCC
>JAUIHU010000338.1 GCA_030432175.1 Verrucomicrobiia bacterium
CCTCAAGTTCGGCGACCGCGTGACCATCGAGATGAAGGACGCCGGGGGCGGCAGCCCGTTCGGCGCCATCGACCAGACCGTCGCGCCCTACGAGGCGCCCGACTGAACCAGAAGAAGACGAGCCTGCTGGAAAATCTAAATCTCGCAAAAAGTCCAGGAAATCCAGGAAAGCCTGACTTCACTGGCTGCCCTTCCATGACCATAAAATGAATGAATCGGGCCAAATCTGGACAGGAAAGGGCCAAGACCGCTCTCTAACTGGACACTGAAGCCAGAAATTGCGATATCGGGCTTGTAGCGCTGGCCGTTGTCGAGACCTGTCCAAGTCCGATCTCGTAAGCAGCGCGTCCGGATTGCACGGCGGCATCGAAACAACATGCCATTCGCACCGGATCGTTCGCGGCAGCAATTGCGGTGTTGACCAGGACAGCATCGGCTCCCATTTCCATTGCTTCAGCAGCATGACTTGGCGCGCCGATTCCAGCGTCAACTACCACCGGCACTGTAGCTTGTTCCAGAATGATTTCGATCTGCGCTCGTGTATCCAAACCTCTATGAGATCCAATCGGCGAACCGAGCGGCATGACTGCTGCCACGCCCACATCTTCCAGTCGTTTAGCAAGAGCCGGATCTGCGTTAATATAAGGCAGCACGGTGAATCCTTCTTTACAAAGCGTTTCAGCGGCATGAAAAGTCTCAACTGGATCAGGCAGCAGGTATCTTGGATCTGGGTGAATCTCCAATTTGACCCATTTTGGAAGACCTGCCGCGTGAGCCAACCTGGCTAATCTTACGGCTTCGTCGGCATTCATGGCGCCGCTGGTGTTTGGAAGAATCAGATATTTCTGAGGGTCCAAAAACTCCAGAATATTGGCAAAAGGGTCCTTTTTACCCGATAAATCTGCTCGGCGGAGCGCAACAGTCACCAATTTGGAACCACTTGCTTCTAAAGCATCTCGCATTAGTTCCGGAGAGGCAAATTTACCGGTTCCAAGGAATAATCTCGACTCAAAAGTCTTCTCGCCCAATTTCAACGGGCTGTTTTTAAATGGCCGCATGCGACAAAACTAAGCGACAGCACGCTTTTTACCAATTCTTTTCACTCGCAGGGAGCGCTCGGTAAGTCACAATAAGCGTTCGCATTTGCTTGGGAAATTTTCATTAAGCCAACCGGGAATACGATCACGTGCCAGTCGTAGAATGAAGATTTATTTGAACTATAGGAAACCATTGCCAATGACGGTAAAAAGAGATAGAACCAATAGGACCAGTGCGGATCGAAAGTCCACGATTGAGATAGAGTATCTTGGATAATCTATTGAAGTGGGGTACAGATTCGGCTCTGGAACGGAGAGACTTTGCTGATGAATCAGTGAAGATCAGCTCTTCCAGAGGCACCTAAAACTCTGAAATCAGGAATCCTAAACAAAAACATGGAACCTCAGTTACCAGAATGGTTAATAGCATTCTCACCTGATGGGCGAGAATTTATTGTTCGACTCACAAGCCCTCGTTTCTTTGTTGAAGCGAAGCAAACCGATTACCGCAAATGGAAATCTTCGGTTGGCGGATTTGACCAGGAAGCAGCCAAACTTGATGACAAGGAATTCGAAGCCTTGTTGATGCGTGCTTGTCAATTTTACGTCTCCGAGATTTACGGATTGCCGCAGTCCTGAGCTAAGCATTGACTTGGTAGGGCAGTGAACAAGCACACCCACGAAACAAATCGAGCTGTTTCTTGCCGATAACCCCCTTGTTTCTGGGCCTTTATAACATTGATCAGGTATAATTCAGATTGGGCGTTTGAGATTAATGGGCTCACTTTCAGTTCTGAGATTAAGTTAAGTTGGCGCTTGAAGCAGAGGCAAAAATACAAATTGGAACCAGTCATATTCTATTTGATTCTCAGCTGACTGATTCGATCTGGATCAAATAACGACCCCCAACATGGCGACTTACAATTATCTGGCCCGTGAAGCCAGCACAGGAAAGGAACAGAGAGGTACCGTTGACGCAGCCAGTGAGCAGGCGGCAATAGCATCGTTGCTGAACCGCAATATGATGGTGGTTTCTATTGAAGAGAAATCCGCCAAAAAATCTGGGGCTGCCGGGGGGACGGTTCCACTGCAGGATCTCGTCGTGTTTACGCGTCAGTTAGCTACGATGATTGACGCTGGATTGGCAATGGTTCAATCCCTGCAAGCTTTAGCTGAGCAAACAGCGAACAAAGTAATGCGGGATATCATCAAAGATATCTGCACTCGCGTGGAAGGCGGGGATAATTTTTCAGAGTCACTCAAGAAGCATCCGAAGGTTTTTCCTAAACTTTATACCGCAATGGTAGATGCTGGTGAAAAGGGCGGATTGCTGGCTGAAATTCTGGATCGTCTGGCTACCTACCTGGAAAACACAGCCCGACTCAGGAAAAAGGTCAAATCAGCCATGATGTACCCTACAGTGGTCACATTTGTGGCAATAGCGATAACAATCTTTTTGCTCGTCAAGGTGGTGCCGGTGTTCGGAGACGTATTTTCAGGATTTGGAGCTGATCTCCCAGCTCCTACGCAATATTTGATCAACCTGAGCGCATTCGTCCAACAATACATCCTGTTTCTTTTGGTCATTGCAGGAGCGGGTGGTTATGCCTGGATGGCTTACATTAAAACCAAAAAAGGACGGTATTTCTGGGATAAAAACCGTATCCGGCTTCCGATTTTTGGAATGATTGCCCATAAGATTTGCCTGGCGCGTTTTACTCGTACCCTGGCGTCCTTGGTCAGAAGTGGAGTTCCCATTTTGGAGGTGTTGAATATTGTCGCCACGACTTGCGGTAATGTGGTGATGGAGGAAGCTATCAAATCTGCCGCCAGCGATATTGAACGAGGTGACAGTATTTCCGCAGCTCTTGCTAAGCATCCAATTTTTCCTTCGATGATTATTCGCATGATGACGGCTGGGGAACAAACCGGGAAAATTGACGCGATGCTGGAAAAAATCGCTGATTTTTTGGACGAAGAAATTGAGACCACACTGGATGGTTTGACATCCTTGATTGAGCCCTTGCTGATTGTTTTTCTGGGAGTGGTCGTAGGTGGTATTGTAATTTGTATGTTCCTGCCAATCTTCAAACTGGGAACAATCGTAAGTGGTAAGTAATTTTGAAAGCACGGAAATCTAAATTAAATCCCTGCTTCGTAAATTTTTCACTGATGTGATGGCAGTTGCAGGCTGAACGACAATTGGTTTTATAATCCGGAACCGGAGTAAGATGGCTAAAGTATTATTGGTGGATGACGAAATCACCATGGTTCAAATGGTGACTGAACTGTTGCGGACGGAGGGTCATGAAGTGCATCCTTTCACCAATGGGGTTAAGGCCATGGAAGCTTTGGAATCTGTGCAGCCGGAGTTGGTCATCACCGATCTATATCTGGACAAATCACAGAAGACATTTGGGCTGGAAATGGTCACCAAAGCCCGCGCACTCAATCCGCCAGCTATAGTCATTGTCGTGACTGGGTTTGGATCGATTGAAACAGCTGTCGAAGCCATGAAAAAAGGGGCTTACGATTATTTGGAAAAGCCATTCAAACTGGACCAGCTCAAGCTCTGTCTGCAACGCGCTCTTTCCTATAATGACGCCATTTCTGAAAATGTTTATCTGCGCCGTCAGCTCAAGAAGAAGTACCAGTTCAACCAGATCATTGGGGCATCTTCCAAGATGCAGAATGTGTTTAAACTGGTGGAACGTATCGCTGACACTGACAGCACGGCGCTGATACTTGGGGAAAGCGGCACCGGCAAAGAACTCATTGCGAAGGCAATTCATTTTAACAGCCGTCGACAGTTCGCCCCATTTGTCCCGGTCAATTGCAGCGCTCTTCCTGAGAACCTTTTGGAATCAGAACTTTTTGGACACCGCAAAGGTTCTTTCACTGGCGCTATTCAGGACAAAAAAGGATTATTCCAGGAGGCGGATGGTGGTTCCATATTCCTGGACGAAATCGGCACCATGTCGCCAACTCTCCAAAGTCGGCTCTTGCGAGTCCTTCAGGAGAAAGAAGTCCGAGCCGTTGGTGACAACACTCCTTCTTACGTTAACGTCAGAGTCATCGCCGCCACCAACGAACCCTTGGCCAAACGTATTGAGGATGGAACTTTTCGAGAAGACCTTTATTACCGTCTCAATGTCATTGAGATTCACCTTCCAAGTCTTCGTCAGAGAAAAGACGATATTCCGTTACTGGTAGCGCATTTTCTCAACATGAGAGGGGAACAGTATGGGGGGGTGAAATTCCGTATTACTCGCAAAGCCATGCAGGCGCTGATTGAGCACAGTTGGCCAGGGAATGTACGAGAGCTTGAAAATGCTATCGAACGCTGCTGCGCGCTATGCTTTAACAATGTCATTCAATGGCAGGATCTTCCCCCCAATATCAGGAAGCGTGGAACAGAAGTCGAGGGTGATACGGCGATTCTTGCCGACCAGAACGCAGTTTCAACAAGCGCTCAGGAATTGAAGGAAGAAGATTTTTACCCACTTAATTTTGGCAACCTGGCGGAACCCAATAACCCGCCGCTCACTGATGGAAATGGTCAGAAAGCTTCCTCCAGATTACCTTCAATCGGTCAGAGCGATCCCAATCAGGAAATCAATTTAAAATCCTTTCTTAAGGATCAGGAACGCCAGTTTATCCTTCGTACCATGGCTCAATTTGGCGGAGATAAGGAGAAAGCAGCAGAAAAGCTGGGCGTCAGTTTGGCCACCCTTTACCGTAAACTTTCAGAAGAAGATTAAGCAAACACTGGATTTCTTTCAGGAACGGCGCTTAATTGAACCAGCTGATCTTTCAATCATGCACACCAAAATAATTTCAGCTTAAATAAATCAATTTTCCTCTCCTCTATTCAAAGATATTGAATGGGTGAATGTCAGGATTCGGAATGAAGTTTTACTCATATTTTAAGATCCCGTTTCTATCGAAATTTCTTGTTGCAGCTCTTGTAATGTCCTCCGCATTCACAGGCTGTCGTCCGAAGCAGACTCAGGAAAAAGAAGAAGATCCGCTGAAAAACGCTATCTATGTTGAGCTTGAGGAGGTGAAAACAGGGCCGATGGAAGCTGTTCTCAAGGCGTCATCAAATTTTACAGCTGAGCGGCAGGTACAGATACTCTCCCGCACAGGCAATCTGGTTGCCCGCCTGCTTGTCGAAGAAGGAGACCTGGTTGAGCAGGATGAAATTCTTGCAGAATTGGAAAATGACATTCAGATGATCAATTTCGAGAGAGCTAAAAATCAGTTCGATCGTATTCAGCAGGAATTCAATCGGCAGAAGAAACTTTATGAACAGGAGTTGATAAGCGAGCAGGCATATTCGGATATTCAGTTTGAACTCAAACAAAATGAAATAGCGCTGAAAGACGCTGAACGAGAACTAAATTACACCCGGATTCGTACTCCGATTGCTGGTTCAGTCACTCAACGAATGATTAATGTCGGTGAACAAATCTCAGTTAACCAACCACTTTTTGAAGTGATTGATTTTGATTCGATTGTTGCGGTTATTTTTGTACCCGAAAGGAATCTTCCCCTGCTTCAGATTGGACAAACAGCACGATTAC
>JAUIHU010000339.1 GCA_030432175.1 Verrucomicrobiia bacterium
CTCAGCCACCTGCTCTGGAGAGCGAATGAACCGTTGGTTATCGTCCCCACTGGTTTGCTGCAATTCTCTCAAGCGAGCCTGTGTATCAGCCAGATCCTGCTCAAGTTCTTTCAACTTGCTGCGATACCGAGCTTCGGCTGCTTCCCGTCGTTTGTTGACCTCGGTGAAGGGACGGTTCTGAACACTTCGGCTGCGAACTTTGATCAAATCACTGTCACCGGCCATCTGTTCAGCAAAGTTTTGCGCCAGGATCAGGTTGCCGTTCAACATCGACATGACCTGTTGATTGATCATTGGAATACGTTGAACGCGCACCGAAAACTGGTCCGCCAGAAAATCCACGTCACCAACAAGAATAACTGCTGTGTCTTCCTGAGACTCTGTCAGATGAGGGGAAGATTCATCAGAGGAATCTTCTGCGCCTTCTGCCTCACCTTCAGTTGGTTCTGCAGCCGGTTTCCCTTCAGGAAAGGCTGTCTTGAATTTCCCAGCCAGCCGCATGGCCAACGGATGTTCTTTATCGGAAGCCACAAAATCTTTCACCACTTGGTCAGATGAAAATTCTGCCATGAATTTTTCAACCAACTGAGATTTCTCCGAAGAATGAATCAGGATCGTCTGCTCCAAACCTTCCGCTGGAGTCCCAGAAAACACACCGGCAAATGGCAGCCAGATATCATCCAGCTCAGAGGTGGTGATGTCATCCGGATTGATCCCGGTAGAGTTGATACGCAGAAATGAAGGAGAGGTCTCTTCTCGGCCGCCTCGCATCAAACGCATCAGATATTCCATGTCCGCCAACACGCTTTCGCTATTGAACTCAATGCCCCAGGCTGAAAGGAGTTTCTCCATGTTAGAGGCTGAATTGGCCGAGTTCTGGAAACGGGACATTGGGTTCCCATCATTGTTCATCTGACTGTCCACGATGGACAACGGATCCATAAAGGCAACCAGCTTGCCACCTCGAAGTACAAATTGGTCCAGAGCGTATAGCGTTCCATCTGATAATTGCTTCGGATGAATCACCATCAGCAGATCAATATTATCCGGAATGGATGTCACGTCAGCAGCGACTTCTTCCACTTCAAAATCCCGCTCAAACTCGGAAACAAGAATCCACGGATCCTGCCCCTGCATTTGTCCCATTTGCATCATCATCGGGTTGGGAGCCTGGCCCATCACTGGAAGTGAACTCATGATTCCCATCACTGGCTTTTCTGAATTGTAAACTTCAGAAATAGCCCGGGAAATGTCGTACTCCAGTTGGTTGGCTCGTTGAGGGGAAATGAACGGGATGGCGAATTTGTTTTCCACGCACTGGAATGCCATGCCGAAATAAATCTGGTCCACGAGATCCACACTACGACCCTGGATTCCGTCCAATGCCGCCGAGTCCTCTGCGTCCGTTGCCGGTTTAGGGTCCAGCTTCTTGATTACGATGTTTCCGTCACCGTATTGCTCGTATTCGGCCAGCAGATCTTCCACTTGCCTCGCGTAGTTCTTCAGCTCCACCGGCATCGCGTTATCATCGCGGGTGCAGTAAAAACGAATTTCAACTGGCGTGTCCAGTTTGGTAAGTATGCTGCGAGTCCCTTCAGAGAGGGTGTAACGATTGTCCTCAGTCCAATCGAGTCGCACCTTGAATGCCGATGCGACCCAGTTGAATGCGATCAATGTCAAGAACAGGACCCCGACACCGACCATGGAAAAGAGGATGGTTTCGAGTTTCTTTTTCTGGTTCATGATGAATTTCTAAATTGTTTTCAAAGTGTTCCTGTTTCTATCCGGCTCAGGCTCGTTCATCTCTCAGGATGATGGCGTTGGTAAAGAGCGCGAACACAATAACTGATAAGAAATAAATGACATCACGGGAATCAACGACTCCACGTTGCAAACCTTCATAATGAGTCATAAAACTCAAACCAGCGACCAGATCAACCAGCCAAACCGGCGCTCCGGATGTGATCAACAGATCAGTGACAGGCATCCATCCGCAAAGGATCAATAAAAGACAGATCACAACGGATAAAATGAAACTGATCACCTGACTGCGGGTAAGAGCCGAGGTCATGCAACTAATGGCCAGGTAAGCTCCGGAAAGCAGGAAGCTTCCGATGTATCCGCAAAGAATCACTCCGTTATCCGGATCTCCCAGCCAGTTGACTGTGATGACGTAAGGGAAAGTCAAAGCCAGAGCCAGGATCAGAAAAATCCAGGAAGCCAGGAACTTTGCCACTGCGACCTGCCAGAGCTGTACTGGCATAGTGAACAGCAGTTCTAAAGTTCCCAGTCGCTTTTCTTCGGACCAGAGTCTCATCCCGACAGCTGGGACGAAGAACAGGTAAAGCCATGGATGCCACATAAAAAATGACTCCAATGTGGCCTGGCCTCGTTCGAAAAACCCTCCAATCATAAAGGTGAAGAATCCGGCCAGAAGTAGAAAAATAACAATAAACACATAGGCAATGGGCGAGAAAAAGTAGCTTAGCAGCTCCCGTTTTATCACCGCCTTGAGATTACCCATACTGGTATTGGAAATAGGTTGACTCATATCAGCTTTAGAAAGATTTCAATATTACTGCGTTGGTCTTTTGTTTTGCAATCTGCCCTGGTCTATTTGCTGGCTGATGCTGTTTCTGTATCCGGCATTGTGATTTTTCGGAAAACCTCATCCAATCGCCCTTCTTCGGTATGAAGCTCATCACATTTCCAATTTTCAGTTCCAATCATCTCTGAAATTTGAAGGGACAAAGAATCCGAACTTGTCTGAGCTTTCGGGATCGCTCGGAAGACTGAAGCGGCGCCATTTTTTTCTACCACCTCAACTTCTGACACATCATTGATACCCTGAAGCCGACTCTTGACAGCGTCTGGTTCTGAATGATGAACACGCACAACCACGGACCCAGCTCTAGGAGAAGTCTTTTTCAGCTCATCAGGTGTTCCTTTGGCAACAATCCGACCGCGATCAATAATGATGGCGCTGGAACAGGCGGCTTCCACCTCTTCCAAAATGTGTGTTGAAAAAATGATAACTTTCTCCTCTCCCATTCTGCGAATCAAGGAACGCACTTCATGTTTCTGGTTGGGATCCAGTCCATCTGTTGGTTCGTCCAGAATCAGAACTTCCGGATCATGGATAATGGATTGAGCGAAACAGGTCCGATGCCGGTAACCTTTAGACAATGTTTCAATACTCTGATGTCTCACAGACTGCAGAAAACAAGTATCGACCGCTTTATCAACTGCTTTACTTTTCTCCGCCCCGCGCAGACCTCTCAGATCGGCAACAAACTCAAGAAAAGCGCTCACAGTCATATCTTCATACAAAGGCGCGTTTTCAGGCAGATAGCCAATCAATCTCTTGGCCTGTAGCGGATTTTCCCACATGTTGTAATCCCCAACCCTGACTTTTCCAGCTGTAGGTTGGAGAAATCCGGTAATCATTCTCATCGTCGTCGACTTACCGGCGCCGTTAGGTCCGAGGAATCCTAATACTTCCCCTTTCTTGACCTCGAAGGAAACCCCGTCCACGGCGATTTTGGATCCAAAGGTTTTCCTTAAATTTTCAACTTTTATCATTCTCTGATATGCGCGATTTGCTGGATCCTTTCTTCACTTTTGCTTTGATGATTCAAAAGTAAGAAAGCTTTTCCAGTCTGGGTTAGTTTTTGCTTTAGAGAATCACTTTGCCTGCAATCTGGATCTGGCAATTCCTGACCGGATCCAGGATTTGAAGACAATAATCCTGAGCAGCCCCCAGACTGCCAGGAATATAAAACCATTCATCCACTGACTGTCGCTTTAACAACAAGCTCTTGCTGAATGTCAAGCAATGGATGAATGACAAGTTGGACATTATTTCCCAGAAATGTTCAAAATTTTAATTGTTTTTTTAATTATTTTTTTACCTGAAACCTCTTCCAAACCCTGAAAAATCAGCCTCCAGGCCCATAGTTCGAATGGAAGCTTCTTTTTTTGAAGCATAGCGGTTAATAGACTTTGAAGCAATTAATCACACTTTATGCCAATGGGTCTTTTTGTCTCCAATCACCCTTAAAAACAACCTGGAATTTTGAAATTGCATATACCCGTACGATCATTCCTGAAATGGCGCCGAGGTTACTTGAGGTTCTGATAAAAGGGGGAGATTTTTTCAGTTCAGGCCACTTCTGTCCCGGGCTCCACTTGCCAAGCGGGGGGCTCAGCGCTTCCAGGAGGTCCAACCAGCTTGAATCGCGCCCCTGAATCGAGAATCAGAGATAAACACTTTGACGAATCATGGATCCGCTGCTAGTAGAGCGTTTGAACGGGGAGCCAGACAACGGAGAATCGCTCCACTTTTAAGAACCCTTTTGGGGTATCTTGCACAGGTGGGGAGGAAAGTCCGAACTCCGCAGGACACGATGCCACGTAACCGGGTTTTTGAATCCGGATACACGTGGGAGGGCTGTTTCAAGACAGTTCGACGGAAAGCGCCACAGAAAATATACCGCCATATTCTCCAAATTGGAGGAAAGGTAAGGGTGAAAAGGTGAAGTAAAAGCTCACCGCTCAAGGAGTAATCCAAGAGGCATGGCAAGCCCCATTGGGAGCAAGACCAAATAGGAAACCGGATTTCTGCTTGTCCGGCAGACAATTTTCTTCGGGAAATTACGGTTTCGGGTTGAGTCGCTAAGATAAATGATTCTCGCTGCTGCAGGGAAATCAGCCCTGTCGTAGAACAAAATTCGGCTTACAGTTGATTGGATTCCCGTTCACTTTCACTTTATTGGATCCATACCCCTCACCAGAACCACAGTCAAAGCCAAGTTTATTCATAATAATTTGCTATAAAATACTCAGGATTTATAATACTCAGCAATTTTGAATGAGCTGAGTGTTTTAGCGAAATATGCAGCGCCCGTGAAATTTTTGAGTAGTCTGAAGATTTTTGCTTAAAAATGACCTGTAGTCGTTCTGTTGTATTGTGTTGTGGCATCAAACCAACCAGTGACCCATCCTGAACCAGCCTTGCAAGCACGGTCAAATCCCGATGCTGTTGAACCATCATCACGCTCACCCAAAGCTCTGATCGTGGATGATGTTCCGGCGAATATTCATGTATTGCGGCGGGCTCTGGAGCCACAAGGGTATCAGGTCTCCATCGCTACGAATGGTTTGGATGCGCTGCGTCTCGCTCCGAACGTTCAACCTGACATCATTTTGATGGATGTGATGATGCCCGGTATGGATGGCTTTGAAACGTGCCGCGAATTAAAGAAAATACAGGAATTCAAGGATATTCCTGTGATTTTCATTACTGCAAAGGATGATATTGCCAGCCTTGACATGGGATTCAAAGCTGGTGGCGCGGATTACATCACCAAGCCCTTTCAGATTGAAGAAATATCTCACCGGATCCGTACCCATTATCAGGTGAGTAGTCTGGCCAGGGAACTGACTAAAAAGAATCAGGATCTGGAGGCATTTTCGGCAGAACTCCAGCGAGCCAAGGATGAGGCAGAAAGAGCTAATCGGGCTAAGAGCCTATTCCTTGCTAAAATGACTCACGAAATCAGAACCCCGATGAGTGGGGTTATGGGAATCGCTGATTTGTTATTGGAATCCAACCTGGCCGATC
>JAUIHU010000340.1 GCA_030432175.1 Verrucomicrobiia bacterium
CGCGGGGTACGCCCGGCCCGCGAAGATCACCGCGGCGACCCCGATCAGGGCCCCGAGCCCCGGGCCGAGCCAGAGCAGCCACGCGAGCGGGGCGACCACCAAGGCGGGCACGATCAGCACCGTCCAGCTGCGCCGGGTGGCCTCCGCCCGCAGCTTGGGCAGGCGACATAATCTGTTTTGAAAGAACGACTTCCAACGGCTTGCAGGATGTTGTAGGCAAGTCTCAATGCTTGACCAGGACCTGGCTCCAGACGAACAAGAATGGCGTCCCCTATGCCATCGACTAATAAGGATCCTAATTGAGAAGAAGTTCTTAAAAGAGCTTGTTCTGGTGTGAGTGAAGCTTTGGGTTGGTTGAGGCAATCTTTCAGCAAAATCGGATTGACGCTACCTATCTCTTTCAATCGGGCTGCCAGTAGTCGAAAAGCAGTGATGACTGGTAAGTCCAAACCGTCCTGCACAGTGATCCACTGAGTCTCACAGTTGACTTGGAAAGGTTTTCTGGGGTCGACTTCAAGGATCTGCAGATCTTCGTAAATAGCTTCCGGTTGTACGTCGTCCCCTGGTCGAATTTTTGGAGCGAGTTGATCCCAATGCGCTTGGGTGACCACAACACGGATCGGTTTTTCTCCTCCTCCCGAGATATTTTCATTCAGCGGAGATTCAGGCGCCGGACGTTTGTTGTATTCAAACGGATCCCCAGGGAATCCTGGCAATTTACCCTCGTATTCCGGCTGACTCCGATCGACCAAATCTTCAATCGCGTCGATCAGGCCTTCACATACAGGGATTTCGTGGGGTGAATCTTCAGTGAGCGAGACTCGAATCGTATCTCCGACGCCGTCAGCCAGCAGAGAGCCAATCCCCACAGCGCTTTTGATTCGTCCATCTTCACCTTCTCCGGCTTCGGTGACACCGAGGTGAATCGGATAATTCCAGTCAGGTCCCAGTTCATTGAGTCTTGCCGCGAGCAAACGGTAAGCCTCCACCATGACTTTCGGGTTGCTGGCTTTCATTGAGAAGACGAAGTTGTGGAAATCGTACTTCCGTGCCATAACCGCAAATTCCAGAGCGCTTTCTACCATCCCACGGGGTGTATCGCCGAACTGGTTCATGATTCGGTCGCTTAACGAACCATGATTGGTCCCGATGCGCATGGCGCGTCCGAGGTCCTTGCACATCTTCACCAGTGGAGCAAATTTCTCTTCGATGACCTGAAGCGATGCCTGGTATTCGTCTTCTGTGTATTCCTTGACAGCAAATTTTTTGGAATCGTAGTAATTACCAGGATTGATACGGATTTTCTCAACCCACTTTGCCGCTTCCATGGCCGCTTGCGGTTTGAAATGAATGTCTGCAACGAGTGGAACGAAGCAGTTTTTGGCGCGCAACTCACGTACGATGTGCTCGAGGTTGGCTGCGTGCCGGATCGTGGGAGCGGTGACGCGGACTATCTGACAACCCACAGCAACAAGATCCAGTGTCTGTTGGACACAAGCTTCGGTGTCCATGGTGTCGCAGGTAATCATGGACTGGCGCACCACCGGATGGGAGCCGCCGATAATCACACCTCCGCGCTGTGGATCTCCCACGACAACTTCGCGCGCTAATCTGCGTTGATAAAAATAAGGTGAGTGACAGTAATCGCTCATAAATCGTTCCACTTCATCAGCTGCTACGCTGAATCCATTTAACCTAATTTCATCAGCGATTCAGGGCAAGAGGGATTTCTGGTTCATCTGGGCCTTGTGGCCCAGGCTATGATTTTTCGGCCCTTTGGGCCTGATTCAGACAGTAAATTGCCTCGATTTTTGAATTTTTTATTTTGATCCTAAAAAATCTCCCAACAGCCTCGGAACGTAATTCCTCATGCGTCCGGGCAATCCATCTGCTTCTGTTGGAGCTTTTTTCAAAATCTCCACCACATCGTTCTGCCGGGCGGCTGGGACGTGGTCCAGCGCGTTCATGGCCATCATGGCGGTAAAAATGCCATGTTTCTTCATGTTGGCGTAGCTTGCCAATGGTTCAGAAATGGTCTGCCATTCCTCGGAAGTTCCGTATCTACCAATGATTTCCGAAGCCACGATTTTTCCAAACGGCATGTCCGTTGGTTTGACCGCCAGACTTTTCAGCAGATTTTTGTAATCTTCATAACCTTGGGAGCCTCGAATCAGAGCGCCTTGTGCTCCCCAGTATTGATGAACCGGGTCATTCGATCTCAGAGCTTTGGCAATCATCTCACCCGAATCCTCGTCAGAAAGCCCCAATGCCGCCTCCGCTATGTCGTACCAGTTTTGAATTTGTTCTTTAGACAAAGATTGTCCCCATGCTTAAGGCGATTGATCACCCGCCATCTCGTGAATCAGGCCTTCCGGCAGAAATCCCAAATCATGGGTGTCCAACACCCATTGATGGTGAGCTTTTCGGAATTCATTCATTTTTTCCTGATAACAGGCTTCCCCAGCCAGATTTCTCACTTCGTCAGCGTCGGCCCAAAGATCATAAAGTTCTTCCACCGGTTTGGTTTCCCAAAAATGGGTCTGTGGTGGGCGAAGTTCTCCTCGGTCGTACATTTCCTTCCAAACACGAGTGGTGGGTGTCTGAAACATGTAATCGATGTACTGACCATAAATCCGATGCGGCATGTAGTTGCGAATGTAGATGTACCGTTGATCCCGGATGGATCGCACCATGTCGTAACGTTCATCCATTCGTCCCCGAAATCCGTAAAGGTAATCTCTGGGCTCCGCTTCGTATTTCCCAAGAAAAGCTTTTCCATGCATGGCGCAAGGGGGTTGCTTTCCCGCAAGACTGAGCAGAGTCGGAGCCAGATCCACAAAACTCACCATCCGGTCGGACATGCCTCCACTGATATAATCTTCAGAAGCCAGGTGTTTCCATTTCTCAGGAATGTAAACGATCATCGGCACGTGCAGTCCGGAGTTAAATGGCCAACGTTTGCTGCGTGGCATGCCAGATCCGTGGTCCCCGTAGTAAAAAACAATCGTATCCTCAGCCAGACCCGCTGCTTCGATTTCCTTTAAATTCGCCCCGACTCGGCTGTCCATCTCGGTGATTTTGTCGTAATACTGGGCCCAATCACGGCGAGATTCCGGAGTGTCAGGGTGATAGGCGGGGACTCGGACTTCTTTTGGATCATGGACCGGATCATGCGGGCGTCGACGGATTTGACTTTCATGACTGACGGTATGATTGAAAATCGCGAAAAACGGCTGACCTGGAGCGCGATTTTTCCAATGTGCCTGACGAGAAGATTCATCCCAGATCTTTTCATTCAGCTGCAGGTTGTAGTCCTCTTTGCTGTTATTTGTGCAGTAGTACCCAAGTTGTCGCAGGTATTGAGGGTACATTTGGATCGAATCCGGAACCTGCACGAAACTTCTCATGTGTTGGGCTCCCATGGACGTTGGGTAAATCCCGGTGATAATGGTGGTGCGTGCCGGGGCGCAAACGGGCGCATTGGACCAGGCGGTTTTATAAATCACACCCTTGGCCGCAAGAGCGTCAATGTTAGGTGTGTCTGCAAATCGATCACCATAGGCTCCAATGTGAGGACCATTATCCTCGCTGGTGATCCAGAGAATGTTCGGCAAATCGGCGCCGTGAGCGGCTCCCACCAGCGTTCCGACCGAAAGCACAGCCAAAACTTTGGATCGGAGAGATTTCCAAACAAATGACGCCAAAAGAGATCCGCGCTCCCGGCCGAGACAACACGCCTGAAAAATCGAATGAAATGTGGACATAAGAAAAAAATACAACACTCGCCCCGGGATTGAAAAGTCAGGATAAATGTGGAATAAGTATTTTTGCGTCCTTGATTTCCGATTTTGTTGATTTATCCAATGACTTTTCTTGATCCAATCTGGCTCCTCTTATTTGCGCCTGCGGCGGCAGCTTTATTTGCATGGAAGCAGGCTTCTCCTGTACTGAATATTCTGAGAGCCATTGTACTGGTCCTGGTTTTACTCGCTTTGAGTCGTCCAGTGATTCAATGGGAGAGCGGCTCAGGAGCGGTGGTAGTGGTCGCTGACCGGAGCGCTTCCATATCTGGAGAGAATCTGGCCTCGCAGGATGAGGTCGTGCGTATTTTACATGAATCGATGGGACCACGCGATGGGCTGGCCGTTGTCAGTTTTGGCGAACAGGTGGCATTGGAGAAAACTCCGGGTCGAGAGGAATTTGCCGGTTTTCAGGCCAAGAATGGTCCAGATCAATCACGTCTTGGAGAAGCGCTGGACATGGCCATATCGATCATCCCTGAAGACAAGGCGGGACGCATCCTGACACTGACTGATGGCTTGTGGACAGGGAGTCGTCCGGTGGAAGCCTTTACACGGGCTTCAAGCCGAGGAGTTCCAATGGATTTCCGCGATATGCAGCGCGCTGCCACTTTTGAAATCGGCATACAAAGCTTTGAACCTCCGCAAAAAGCGCTACCAGGTCAGGGATTTTTGATCAATGCATGGGTTTATGCCTCGGGTGAACAAGAAATCCGATACCAGCTCAAGCGAAATGAAACCGTTATTTCTTCAGGCACGCGAGCCCTGAGTTCGGGCGCGAACCGATTGCTATTCCGCGATCGAGCCGAATCCAGCGCAGGTCTTTCGGAATATACACTGGAAATTTTTCCGCCGGAAGACGCCGGAGATTTAACACCCGAAAACAATTCAGCAAGGGCATTGTTAAAAGTCGAAGGACCTCTCCCATTGCTCCATATTGCTGAAAATGCAGGACAATCCGGACTCGCCCAACTGTTGCGAAACGGTGGGGTCGATGTGGTTAGCCTGAACCCGGAACAGGCGGTTTGGAGTCTGGAAAATCTATCGGACTACGCGGGATTGATCCTGGAAAACACATCAGCCAATGACGTTGGACTGAACGGAATGAAAACCATTGCCGCGTGGGTGGAGGAAACCGGTAAAGGACTGCTAATGACGGGCGGGAAGAAATCGTTTGGTCCGGGCGGGTATTTCCAATCACCACTTGATCCTTTACTGCCGGTGTCCATGGAACTTCGACAGGAACACCGGAAATTTAATCTGGCCATTGCGGTTGTACTGGATCGTAGTGGCAGTATGAGCGCTTCGGTTGAGGGAGGTCGTTCAAAAATGGACCTGGCCAATATCGGAACCGCGCAGGTTTTGGATTTGCTTTCCGCTCAGGATGAGATCGGCGTCATCGCGGTGGACAGTTCACCTCACATGATCGTTGATTTAGACACAGTGGATGTCAACCGTGCGTATAGATCCAAAATTCTCGGTATGGAATCGATGGGGGGCGGGATTTATGTTTACGAGGCATTGCAGGCGGCATCACGAATGTTGATGGATTCCAAATCCGACAACCGACACATCATCCTGTTTTCAGACGCAGCGGATAGTGAACAACCTGGCGATTATGTGGAACTTCTCCGCTTGGCGCGTGACGCCGGGATCACCGTCAGCGTGGTTGGACTTGGGACAGAGGCCGATACGGACGCTGATTTGCTCAAAGACATTGCTAAACGAGGAGATGGGAACATTTACTTCACCCAGGACGCCAATGACGTGCCGCGTTTGTTTGCTCAGGATACATTCTCGGTGGCG
>JAUIHU010000341.1 GCA_030432175.1 Verrucomicrobiia bacterium
GGGACTGACTCTTGGTTGCGCCCGTTGCCATGACCACAAGTACGATCCGGTGTCCCAAAAAGAATTCTATCAACTCTTCGCCTACTTCAACAACATCACCGAAACCGGCCGCGCTATGCTGGATGGAAATTCTGAGCCGTTCATCCCAGCTCCAACTCAGGAGCAGTTAGATCAGGAAAAAATCCTTCAGGCTGAAATCAACAAAAGCTACAAACGCCTTTCTGAAAATAAACCTTTATTAGAAGCCGAATTATCAAAATGGAATCCGTGTCTGGATGATGAACTCGGGTTTCTGGATCAAAATCGCGTGGCCTGGATTCCTTTGAACGGCTCTCTTGAAGGAGTTTATCCTGCCCCCGCTGATCCAGAAAAAGAGCCCGCTCCCCAGCTGGAATGGAAAGGCTCCCGATCCGATTCTTTACCCAACTGGATCTCTCCCGCCCCAGGACAACTGCATGGACTTCATTTCAACAAAGGCGATCAGGTCAATGTGGGAAACATCGCTGGATTTGGAAATCGCGCTCCCTACACAATCACAGTTCGCGCCCGTCCGGATGAAGAAAATTCAGGAGCGCTGTTGTCCCGGATGCATGTGGATGCCACAGGTGGGCTGGGGTATTCACTGGCATTTCACGAAGGACGTTTTGAGTTCTGGTATGTGTCCCAGGGGCACGCTGGCCAGATGCGCTTTCGGACGGAGAAGAGATTTGCTCCGCAAGAATGGTATCACGTCGCTGTGACTTACGACGGACGTCACACTTCTTCGGCTTACCAGATCCTGATTGACGGGCAGCCACAAAAATTGGAGGTTCTCTTGAATACGGACAGCAATCCAGGCGGCGCTTCTTCCGCTCCTTTCCGATTAGGATCAAGCCCCCGTCATGAGGATTACTCCGGAGCGCTGGCCGATGTCCGATTGTTTAATAAGCAACTTACCTTTGAAGAAATCCAGTATCTAGCAGAACCGGCTTTCATTCAGTTGATTCAATCCCTGACCATCCACGAGCGTTCTGAAGTTCAATCGAATAAAATCCAGCGCGCCTTTCTTGATCAAACCAGCCATCCCGTCCTCTCGACGTTATGGTCGGAATATCAGGAGCGTGTGCAAAATCTCAAAAAACATCAGGCGAGTTACCCCACTTTAATGGTGATGGAAGAACATGAAACTCCGCGCCCCACATTCCGATTGGACAGAGGAGAATACGATCGTCCCAAGGAGTCAGTCCAGAGAGCCACTCCGGAGTCTTTACACGCATTTCAACCGGACTGGCCACGAAACCGTTTGGGTTTAGCTCAGTGGTTGGTGGATAAAAAAAACCCTCTAACTGCTCGAGTTATCGTGAATCAATTCTGGCAGAATATTTTTGGCCGCGGTCTGGTTGCGACTCCGGAAGATTTTGGATCTCAAGGCAGCCCGCCTTCGCACCCGCAACTCCTCGACTGGCTGGCCGCAGAGTTCATGGACTCTGGATGGGATGTGAAAGCTCTGCATCGCCTGATCGTTTCCAGCGCCACGTATCGCCAAAGCGCCAACTGGACTCCGGAAAAACTGGAGCAGGATCCGGAAAATATTTTACTCTCCCGCTATCCGCGTCGACGTCTCTCTGCCCGTCAGATTCGGGACCAGGCGCTGAGCTGGGCAGGATTACTCCAGCCCACAGTCGGCGGTCCACCCGCCTACCCGGAACAACCCACCGGCATCTGGAGTGAGGTAAGCCGCAAGAAATATCGTCCATCCAAAGACCAGGACCGATACCGACGCAGTTTGTACACGGTATGGAAACGCACATTGCCTCCGCCGAACATGATGAACTTTGACGCTGCGGACCGCGAATCCTGTCGCGTGCAAACCCATCGCACCAACACTCCACTGCAGGCGTTGACATTATTGAACGACCCAACCTTCACCTTTGCCGCCAGGGAAATGGGACGCCGTGTATTGACGTCCGGCGGATCGGATTGGACCTCTCGCATTCAATGGGCATACCAGAATTTCTTAAATCGATCTCCATCTGCAGAGGAAATCGATTCGTGGATTCCCAGATTAAATAAAATCACTGCCCGCTATGCAGCCAACCCGCAGGCAGCCAGCGCCTGGTTGGATCCTGGAAACGATCCAGACCCAAATTCAGAGTCGCCAGCCAATCAAGCTGAATGGGCTGCGGCCAAAACATTTTCCCTGATCCTGCTGAACCTGGATGAATCCATTAACCAGGAATAAAGTTATGAGTTCTTTCAAATCCAAGCCTAACTCAACCCATCATCCAGCCGTTGAAATCACTCGCCGCCATTTCTTCGGGAAAACTGCTCAAGGTATTGGAGTTGCCGCTTTGGCGGCGTTGTTAAATCAGGACAGCTTCCAGGCTTCGACTCGAGCTTCATCCAATGGTGGCAGTCTTTTAAATCCCAACGCTATCCCACATTTCCCTGCCAAAGCAAAAAGAGTCATCTTCCTGTTCCAATCCGGTGGACCGTCTCAACTCGATCTCTTTGACCCAAAACCGGATCTCGCCAAACGCCAGGCTGAAGACCTGCCCGCTTCGATTCGCATGGGACAGCGATTGACCACCATGACCGCAGGGCAAACCTCTTTCCCGGTCGCTTCATCAAAATACAAATTCATCCCCAGTGGCGTTTCCGGAACTGAGATCAGCGAGATGCTACCCTACACCCAGCAAATCGCTGACGACATTTGTCTGGTTCGGTCGATGACCACCGACGCGATCAATCACGATCCAGCCATTACCTTCTTTCAAACCGGATTCCAAATCGCCGGCCGCCCCAGCATGGGATCCTGGTTGTCTTATGGACTGGGCAGTGAAAACAAGGACCTCCCCGGCTTTGTCGCCATGGTTTCAGGAAATGGAGGGCAACCTCTATACGACCGACTCTGGGGAAGCGGTTTCCTCCCCTCCCGATATCAGGGAGTCAAATTCCGATCTAAGGGAGATCCAATCCTGTATTTGTCCAACCCAGATGGACATAACTCCAGCGACCGTCGCGAGGCTTTAGATTTGCTACGCGATTTAAATCAAACCCATTTTGAAGAATCTCTGGATCCCGAAATCCAAACCCGCATTTCCCAATACGAACTCGCCTACCGGATGCAAACCTCCGTCCCTGAGTTGACAGATTTCACCAAAGAACCCGAATCCACATTCAACCTTTACGGAGAAGAAGCCCGCAAACCGGGCACCTTTGCATACAATTGTCTGATGGCGCGGCGACTAGCCGAACGCGGTGTCCGCTTTATCCAGCTCTTCCAACGTGGATGGGATCACCACAGTGGTCTCCCCAATCGAATTTCCTCTTTGTGTAAAGCCACCGACCAACCCTCCGCCGGATTGATTCAGGACCTCAAGCAGCGTGGGATGTTAGAAGACACATTGGTCGTCTGGGCCGGAGAATTTGGAAGAACCGTTTACTGCCAGGGCGCCCTGAGCCGTGAGAATTACGGACGCGACCACCACCCTCGCTGCTTCTCAATCTGGCTGGCAGGCGGAGGAATTCGAGGAGGACAGGTTTATGGACAGACCGATGAATTTTCCTACAATGTGGTTGAAAATCCAGTCTCCGCCCACGACCTCCACGCCACCATGCTGCACCTACTGGGCATCAACCACGAACAACTCACCTATCCCTACCAGGGACGCAACTTCCGCCTGACCGACGTCCACGGAAAAATCATCCAACCCTGGATCGCTTGAGACCTTTATTTTGATCCCCAGACGGAAAGACTACAATTGCAATGCTTTGCGTAGCTTTGTTTAATTCCCTAACCCAATTTACTTTCCGAGCCTGCATCGCAAGCGCTTGCATTGGTATGAGTGGCAGCATAATTAGCAATTTCTTTTGCGTATTCATTCACCGAATTTACGGCATGGACGAATCCTTGAAGATGTGAACTGACTCGTACAACTGAATTCCCTTGAGCTACGGTAGGCTGTGGCAGGGATTTTTCTGGAAGCTGTTCACTCCTCAAAACCTCAGCATTATTCATAATTAAACCTTTTTTATGGTATACAATGTTAACTCTAACTGAATTCTTCTACAAAATTCTTTTAGCACGCCTTTTGTGAATTCGATAGAGTCTTTGTCTTCTTCATCACATAGTTGGGCTCCATAAGTGGAGATAGAAATGATATAATGCTCGTTTTCATCTTGAACTTTGAGTCGAACAGGATAGACGAAAATGCTCCCTATTCCTCTGGTCCGATCTCGTTCACTCATTACATATTCGCCTCGGGATGCCGCCGACTCTTTACTGGGATGAAATTTATATTCTTGTCTGTCGAAACAAAAATGAGCTGTAGATCTGCCTGATTGGATCAAATCATTTGGATTTGTGAGCTTCCAATCTTGGTGCTTGTAAATAAAACGCCAATTGCTTTCGACGTTATCTCTGTGCATTATAGTCAAATCAAATCCATCCTCGTCAACACCGAATGCATGACATATAAATCTTGAAGTAGTGCTACTAATAATCCGAAGTTGTTCTTCTGGTTGGGTGATATAATTAAACTTATCGGAGATGTCATGAATATCTCCCAGTTTTTGCTTAAAGCGAAGACATTTTGCCTCAACTACTGTGCTAATTGTCCCTATGAACTCATTAAGCAAACCATTCGCTTCTTTGACATCGTTGATTTTACATTGCTCAGAATAATAGGTTTTGAACACAATTACAGCGAATGAGAATGAAGCCACTGCAATGAATAAGGCTTGATGGACAACTTCATTATTTGAGACCCAGCTCCATGTGCTCCCCCAAACATCAAGAATGAGGTAATAAATGCCGGCAATCGCAGGAAATAGTACATTGACAGATTTCCTGTTCACGAAATTGTCAATTTTCCCGATCAAAAGGCTCTTATTTCTCATAATCTTTAAACACCTCCTTAAAACTAACTAAAGCTGAAGCCCGAAGGTAGTTGAACATCTACCTTATCCAAATTCAAAAAATGATTTTTGTCTTCCGAACAAAGACCCACTCTTCGACCCCTAATGACAAATCTCAGTCCATTTACTTTCCTCCACTAATGGCTCTCCCATATCGTAAGGCATCGGGGGACTCCAATCGTGAGAATTCTTTCTGTTAGGTGGATGATGAAGAATCAACTCTTCTAAACCTCTGCGAACAACTTCAGCAAAACTCATCTCATTCTCAGCAGCAACCCGCTGAGCTTCTTCATAAAGCCGATCTGGTATTTGTACCTGAGTTTCAACCATGAAAGCCATTTACCACTTTGAGGTCTCTTTTTCAATCTGACGCTGCCAAAATATCCTCCTTAAAACTGAAGTTTCACAGAGAGTCCAGCTCTCAAACTGAAAAACCAAATGTCGACCTCTCTGTGAATTCTTCTTGTCAGGTCAAAGCTCCTTGATCCGGATGTTGCGGAACTTCAGGTTGTTAGGCTCACCATGATCCTGCAACCCGATGTAACCTTCCAAAGGACGATCTTTCATCGGACCTTCATCCAGCATCACGTCAATGATCGGCTCGCCGTTCAACTCCACTTCCAGATGTGATCCAACACATTTCACAATCATCCGGTTCCATTCACCCGGCGCTTTCGACATGTTCTTGGAGGCGCCTTGTGTACG
>JAUIHU010000342.1 GCA_030432175.1 Verrucomicrobiia bacterium
ACAATGGCAGATTTTCCCTTCCGATCTTTCTTGGTTGCGCCATCCTGGGTGTCCAAACGCAAATGCGCCTCCCTGGACTCTTCATCCGGTCCATGACAGGAAAAGCAGTTCTGTGAGAGTAACGGACGGATATCACGATTGAATGATATCGATTCATCCTGTGAAAAGCAGTTTTGCGCCAGACTCAGAAATAAAACCGTTGCAACATGCGCAATCGGTGATCCAAATATACTTTCAACGCCCCGGTGATGCATGTAACTACCTTACACGCAATCCATACTAAATTTCCACCAAATCGTACTTTCTTTGTGTAAAAACTCGTGTCGAACGATATCCCACTTCTTTTGCTAACGATCTAGCCGATTCAAAATCAGCTCCAACTTCTTCAGGAGCATGCGCATCCGAGCCGAACGTAATCGGAACACCCACCTCAAAGGCGAGTTCCAGATAATTGCGGCATGGATAAATCTCTTTGCAGTCTTTGCGCAGTCCAGCCGTGTTCAATTCAATGGCCACGTCATGCTGTTTGGCGGTTTGAAGAAACTTGGTAACGACGGGGGTCAGGTCGGTTTCAGGATAAAAACAGAATTTCTTGGGCAAATCCATGTGGCCAATGATGTGAAAGAAACCTGAAGCAGCTGCCATGGTCAGTCTTTCAAAATACTGAGTCCAAACTTGATCAGGATCGGATGATTTCCATTGATCTATTTTATTCGGGTTGTCGATATCCCAATGGTTGTCGAGGTAGTGAACTGAACCAATAAAATAATCCCAGTCAGTCAGCTTCTCTAAACCAGCAATCCAATCCTCCATGCCTGGAATATAATCAACTTCCAGGGCTTTCTTGATGGTGAAATCAGGATGATCTTTCTCAGCTCGGTCCAACTTGGCAAAATACTGATCCAAATCCCGGTAATACATGTGCCAGTCATCAAAATCATCCTTAGGCATCGGACAATGCTCGGAAAAGCCGATTTCTCGAAGTCCTTTTGCTATGGCCTGAGCAACGTACTCCGTTGGTTCTCCACTGGCGTGATGGCACAGTGGTGTATGCATGTGATAGTCTGCGAGTGGGTTCATCATGATTGAATGGATCTTGTTGTCAGTCCATCCCCAGTAACTTCTTGAAATAGGCAATCGTCGGCTTCAATCCTTCTTCCAACGGAGTCACAGGACTCCATCCATCCAGTTTTTCTTTCGCTAATGAAATGTCCGGCTGCCGTTGCTGTGGATCATCCTGTGGCAGTGGACGGAAGGTCATTTTGGAGCTGGATCCAGTCAAGCGGATCACCATTTCAGCGAGTTCACGAATCGTAAACTCGCCCGGATTGCCGATGTTGACGGGTCCTGGAAATTCAAACGGTGTTCCCATCATTCGAATCATTCCCTCCACCAGATCATCGACATATTGAAAGGAACGTGTTTGAGATCCGTCCCCATAAAGAGTGATGTCCTCTCCCTTTAATGCCTGCACAATAAAGTTCGAAACCACCCTTCCGTCGTCCGGATTCATGTGGGGTCCGTAGGTGTTGAAAATCCGGATCACTTTGACTTCGAGTTCATGTTGCCTGTAGTAATCAAAAAACAGCGTTTCGGCGCAGCGCTTCCCTTCATCATAACAACTTCTGGGTCCAATCGGGTTCACATGCCCCCAGTAATCTTCTCGTTGTGGATGCACTTTAGGATCCCCATACACCTCTGAAGTGGATGCTTGCAAAATCTTGGCTTTCACGCGTTTCGCCAATCCCAGCATGTTGATAGCTCCGTGAATACTCGTCTTGGTGGTTTGTACCGGATCGAACTGGTAATGGACCGGGCTCGCCGGGCATGCCAGGTTGTAAATCTCATCCACTTCGACAAAGAGTGGGTGAGTCACATCATGGCGCATGAATTCGAAATAAGGATGCTGAGTCAGCTCGACAATATTTCGCTTTCGTCCAGTGAATAGATTATCCACACACAAGACTTCATGGCCCTCTTTCAAAAGGCGGGCGCATAAATGAGATCCAATAAATCCGGCGCCGCCGGTCACCATAATTTGTTTCGACATAGTTCCTGCTCCTGAATGATTCAAAGCATATTCAACGTTTTGGTGGAAGCCCGGAACTGATGAAAATTTGAGCTATAGCCTGAACAGCGATTTAGTTGAGTTCCTTCAGCGTTTTCTCCAAGCCCTCCAGATTTTGTTTGAGACTGAGTTCTGAATCCAACTCCAGCCGATGATCCAACACCCCAATCGGCCCTTGATATCCACTTTCAAGAATCGTTTTTATCATTTGCAGATCCTCTGAGCCTTGTCCGACAGGCAAAATCTTTGGGTTCGGTTCAGGATTCATCCCATTGAGATTCAGGCAAAGCAGGTAGGGCTTCATCAGTTGCAAATCGGCTTCGAAATTTTCGATGTGTTCGTGGCCGTGGTGTTGATTATAAACGATGCCGATTTTGTCCGAATCCAGAGTTTTCCGAAGCCATTGGCAGACCGCTACCATGTTCTCTGGTTCTCCACTCCATCCAACATGGTTGTAAATTCCAAAGGAGCAGTCCAATGAAATTGCCTTTTCTGCTAGTGGCTTCAAAGCTTCCCCGGCGATTCTGATTTTTTCTGCATAAGTCTCCGCCTCCGGGCTCGGCGCTATTTTCCAAATCTGAGGGCTGATTTCATATTGACGAATCAACGGCTCCATTTCCGGTCGCCAATCCCAAAAGGCAAAAAACTCGATGCCACGCTTTTGATATTCCTGAATCTCCTGCTCAAATGTCGGTATATGCTCGGATCTCCAATCATAAGCAACTCTTCGCAACCCGAGATTCACCACCATATCCGCCCGCGCCACTGGTCCACGTTTAGCCGCATCGAAGGGAACAATGCACCAGGCAACCAGTCGGTCTTTCTGGAAGTTGGAGGGAATATCAACTTTTTTAGTTGGTGATTCTTCAGCAGAGGCCGGCATGCTAACCATCAGCGCAGTCAGCATTGCCACTTTGAATGTGAGTTTCGCTATCGACTTTATCAGGAATATTCTCATGTTGTGAATGATCTTGTGATTCTCATGTAATCCGGGTTTGAATGCATCATGCGTCTCCGCTTCGGATCATACCATCCAGAAATATTGTTCGTTCCATGTTTTCGGCGTGGTTTCCTGTCTTTATTGGCGCTGATATTTTTAACTGGATGCGCTTCTATAAAAAACGACACCATTCCTCTCACTCTTCGGGATAATAAATGTCTTGTCCCGATCCAGATCGGTTCTAAAACTTTTACCGCGATCGTTGATACCGGAGCGACGCATTCAGTCATCGATCTGCAAATCGCCGAGGAGCTGGGATTGGAGATTTTAAGCGACACCCCTCGTCTTGAAGTTGCCGGCATTGGCTCTTATGATGGGAGATTGGAAAAAGCGCGAATTCCGGAATTCAGCATTGGGTCTCTTGTCTTTCAGGATTGGATCATGGTCGGAGTGGAATTGGAACTGGCTCCGGTATGGGCAAAAGAAAAAGTTCCTGTGATCATAGGCATGGACATTCTCCAAAGCGCCCAGGCCAGAATTGATATTCATCAGGGGAAGCTTTTCTTTAAATCTCCATACCAGATTCTGAGACTGGATTTATAACTCTGTTTACAGCCAGGAACACCGCCAGTCCAAATTTCAATGCCAGTCAAGCAAGAGGTAAAAGCCAGGCAAATATACAGATTGCAACCAATCCAGACACTGCCATCACGGAAGTCATCACTGAAAACGTTTTCAATGTCTCACCTTCGGTCATTCGGCTCAATCTTCCTATAATCCAAAATCCACTGTCATTCATCCAGGCAAACGGTTTTGAACCAACTCCGATAGCCAAGGCGAGATAAACTGGATGAAACCCCAGCGTTTCCGCACTGGCCATTCCTGAAAAGATGCCAGCCACGGTCAACATCGCGACTGTGGAGGATCCTTGGGCTGATCGAATCATTGTGGTGACGAGAAAAGCCAGGGGTAGAATCCAGCCCGATCCGGGACTGAGTAGAGATGCGAGAACGGTGGCGATCCCCGTTTGTTGAAGAATAGATCCAAAAGCTCCACCAGCCGCAGTGATGAGAATGATGGATCCAGCTCCTGCCAGAGCTGATTGAGATTTTTCTGCAATCCCTGGCGAATCCGGGCTGAGATTTCTTTTTCGTCTGGCTAAAAACCAGAGCCAGCAAGCCACACTTGCGCTAATCCCCAGAGCTATGTTTTTGTCACCCAAAAACGCTGTCCACTCTGCGAACGCTGAACTTCGATTTAAAAAAGATTTAGAAATCGTCCCCCCGCCAATGAGAATCAATGGCATTAGAATTGGCAACAGCGCTGCCCAGAAAGGGGGAGCCCATGGTTGGATAGGGTCCTCATTCATAACAGGTGAAGAGACTATCGTGTTTGAGTCGGCGTCATCTTCTCTCAAGGGGATTTCCCATCTGTTATTGCCCCAATGCGCAAAAGCGTACCCGACACTACTCGTCACTATACCTACTGCCAACCCGCCGAAAATCATCCAATGCAAAGGAACATTCAGAGCCGCAGCGACGAAAAGTGGACCAGGCGTAGGTGGCACCAGAGAATGAGCCATGCTGGCCCCTCCAATGATTGTCATCACATAAAGCGCGTAATTTCTTTTGGTTTGTCGCGCCAGCGCCCGGCCCAAAGGCATTAATAAATAAAAAACAGTGTCAAAGAACACAGGAATCCCCAGTAAGAAACCACTGCCAAGAAAAACTTTAGGCGCTCCTCTTTCTCCAAAAACTCCTAATCCTGTCCGCACTAAGCGATCCGCAGCCCCACTTTCAACCAGCGCGATTCCA
Source organism: Verrucomicrobiia bacterium (assembly GCA_030432175.1). Lineage (GTDB taxonomy): Bacteria > Verrucomicrobiota > Verrucomicrobiia > Limisphaerales > JAUIHU01 > JAUIHU01. The sequence goes on from JAUIHU010000342.1 coordinate 4,823, forward strand.
ATGATTGAAGCCAGTGCGATCAGTATTCCAATTTTCTGGCAAACGGTTCCAAATCCTTCTGCTATTCTGGCGCTGGTGGATTTGGACACCCACTCAACTGTTTCAGATTCGGACATATCTTTTGATTCAGCCCATTGCCTTACACTGGATTCCGGGGTTAACCATCCAACAACTGCTGCTGCCAACAGTAACGAAGTAAAAGCGTGCCATCTAAATAAAAGAATAGAGGTCAGAACCACTCCCAGCCCCAGAGCCAATAATAAAAACGGAATCATGCCAGTGATTCTATCTGAAACCATCGATTCCGAAAACCGGAGAAAATATTTCTAATTCATCACATAATAAAAACTTGTTCTACTTGTGATTTAAGCTATGCCCGCTTGGCATGTGATTTAAATGGGGAGGTTTCCTGGGAGCGTTGAGCTTCCGCTCGGCAAATGGAGCCGGCAGCTGAGGTGGCTTAACTGCAAGGAGACGCTCTCCTATAATCGCACCCCTAGTTTAGTTTTGTGAGGATTAACACTTTGCATAAAAAGTGAATTTCGGTTTATTGGTCACTAGTGAAGGCAAATCCGGAAAATCTATTTTGTTTTATATCCCTGCCCTGTCTTGGCGCTGCTCTTTGGTTTGGATCTCTCAATGTGCTCACAACCGGTGCATTTGCGCTCGAAGCTCCAGACATCCAGGCCACACGGCAGGGTTTGCAATCTGTGAAGATGCCGTTGGACCCTCAGTTTTTCAATTATCACAGTC
>JAUIHU010000343.1 GCA_030432175.1 Verrucomicrobiia bacterium
CCGCCGCCAAGGCATGTCCCATATTGGATTTCACCGATCCCAATGCACAGAAACTTTTCTTTCCAGTGAATGCGCGGACGGATTCGGTCAGAGCTTCGAATTCCATCGGATCTCCCAGTTGCGTTCCTGTTCCATGCGCTTCAATCATCCCCAGAGTTTCAGGGTTGAGTTGCATGAATTTCCAGGCTGCTTGCTGCAAATCTGTTTGTGACCGAGCGCTGGGAGCGGTCAGTCCGTTGGTGCGTCCGTCCTGATTAACAGCGCTGGCTGTCAGCACACAATGAATCGGATCCCCATCCCGCAAGGCGTCTCCCAGACGTTTGAGAGCCAGAACTCCACATGCTTCACCGGGAACAAACCCATTGGCTCGCGCGTCAAATGCGTGGCAACGTCCATCGGGTGAAAGCATGCCAGCCTGGCTGGTGTACAAGTACATTCTTTCCGTAGCCAAGACACAAACTCCTCCAGCCAGCGCCAAATCACATTCTCCATCCAACAACGCCCGTCGCGCTTGATGCACTGCCACCAACGAAGAGGAACAGGCGGTGTTAATGGCAATCGCCGGACCTCGCAGATCCAAATGGTAAGCGATCCTGGCCGCGACAACAGAGGGTTCGTATCCCAACAACATCGCCGCATTCGGAGTACGCCCAGCCCGCTCCAGTCGTGTCAGGTAATCGCCCTGACCGACACCCACATAGACTCCGCAGCGCTTCTCTTTTAACGCCGCTTCAGCATATCCAGCATTCTGAAGCGACCGATAAGCCGCCATCAGGAACAGTCGACCTTGGGGATCCATGACTTCGGCGTCAGCTGGAGCTATCTGGAAAAACAACGGATCAAACAACGCCGCCTGCTCCAGAAATCCTCCCCAGCGACTCACCGTTTTTCCATTGGCTCGCGAATCCCTGTCATAAAACTGTTTCCAATCCCAGCGGCCTGGATCCACTTCAGTCACCAGATCCTTCCCTGAATACAAATGTCTCCAGAAGTCTCTCAGGCTTTTGGATTGGGGAAAAAATCCATCCATCCCAATCACTGCCACCGGTTCATTACTGATGGAACCCGGGGAGGTTTTGATAGCATTTGAAACCGATGGTGAGGCTGAGTCTGAAGCCGAGATTGACCAGGAACTTTTCAGGGTTGCTGCTGGTCTTGTGACACCATTCTGAACGACATCAGATTTTCCTGAGTTGTCCCCATGCGATTCAGAATTCAGGAAGCGGTTGTTTCCGTTCCCATGAGCGGCATCTCTCCAGCTGAGCGCTATTCTTCCAGCTCCCTCGCGTTTTAATAATTGAGCATAAGCTTCCTTCGCCTGTTCCACCGGAAATACTTTTTGTAAAATCGGCAGAATCTTCCCGGCGCTCATCCAATCCCGAAGTTCGATCAGGATTCTGCGAAGCGGTTCGGGATTCCGACCCAACCAGCGTCGGAGGTCGAGGCTGTAAAAAGACTGATTGTCTTCCCAGGAAGACAAATCAAGCGCCGGTTCGCTTTTCATCGCTGCAACTGCCACCTCCAGATAACGTCCATCTGACGCAACACATCTTGCAGCTTTCTTACGCGCTTCCCCTGCGGCAAGATTTAAAACCACATCAGCTCCAGCGCCACCTGTTCGCTCACGTACCCAGGATTCAAAACCAGAAGCGTCATTGCTGGCTAAATCTTCTGACTTCATCCAGGGGATCCCCTGTAAACGAGCATCATCAGACGCAGCCATGAGACAACGTGCACCATGCTTCAAAGCGATTTGCGAAGCCACCATTCCCACACCACCCGAAGCGCCCTGGATCAATACAGTTTCTCCAGCTCGCAAACGCCCGACTTCGATCAACGCTCGCCACGCTGTCAAAAAACCAACTGGTAAAGTCACCGCTTCCTCAGGACTCCAATCTGTGGGGTAACTAATCAGATGCGACGCTGGCGCCAAGGCCCAACCGGACTGACCTCCCAGCCTGGTCCCGGTTACCCCGAACACTCGATCCCCAATCTGCAAACCACTCACAGCCGATCCAACCGCAGCGACCACGCCTGCCAGCTCAAATCCGGGAGTAAATGGCGTTGCGGGCGCGGTTGGGTAAAGTCCCTGGACACACAACCAGTCCGCCAACTGAACCGTTGCAGCTTCGGTTTGAACCAACACCTCGTCCGGTCCCGGCTCAGGAACAGAAACTGGCTCCAGTTTCCATTCTCCAGGACCGTGTATTCGAACCGCTGATTTTAATTCTCCACGACTGGATCGAGCCGCTTCTTTTGAAGAGCCTTTTGACACCTCAGGGACAACGCTTCCTGAAACTTCTGCTGCGCCATTGGAATTCAGCACAGGAACGGTATCCGGATCTTGATCAGGCGCTTTTAACTGGGACATCGACATCGCCCATCCTTCACTTAGCGCTTCCAGATTGGGGTAATCATAAAGACGCGCCGCTGTCAGTTTCCAATCCAACCTCCGCTGCAAAGAACGGACAAATTCAACGGCCAGAACCGAGTCGAGTCCGAGGTCCACAAAACTGGCGTTGGGATCCAGATTCTCCACTTCCGTAAATAACACATCCGCCAGAATTTCTTTTAACTTCCCTATGCCTTCTTCCTTAGATGGTCCGGCAGGTTTCTCTGGTTCCATTTGGACCTCAGGATTGACAGAAGTTTGGCGACCTGCATCGAAGCGGACAGTTTCTGGTTTGGATTGCGCGTCGAATGGGTCGCGCTCTTCAGATGGCAAATCGATTTCGGGAAGACTTTCATCAACTTCATCAACTTCATCAATCTTCCGAAGACGAATCTTCCCGGGAGTCAGCGCTGTCGAACTCTCACCTTGAAGCTTATTCAGAACTTGATCGTACCAATACCTGGATCGCTTCCATGGCGCCGGTGGAATCGGATCTCTTACCGAATAAGATTTTTCTGCAAAGTGACTCAGCACAACATGGGCATTCACTCCACCAAACCCAAATGAACTGACCCCAGCCACCCGTGGTGAACCCTCCCAGACACGTGTCTCGTTCACCAGTTGCAACGAAGATCCCTTCAAATCGATATAGGGGTTCAGTTGATTAAAGCCCAAATTCGATGGAATACTTCCATGCTCCAAAACAAGAATCGCTTTGATCAATCCGGCAATTCCCGCAGCGGTTTCTAAATGTCCGAACTGCGTCTTGACCGCTCCCAACAGCAACGGAGTTGAACGGTTCGATTTGTCAAAAACCTTCTTCAGCGCATTGATCTCAATCGGATCGCCCAATGACGTTCCCGTGCCATGACATTCCAGATAACCCACCTGGTCTGGATCCATCTCAGCCGAACCCAATGCCTGCTGAATCAAACGCGCCTGAGCGGAAGGCTCCGGAGCTGTCAGGGACTGGGATCGTCCGCCGTGACTCACAGCGCTGCCTTCGATCACGGCCAGTACCGGATCGCCATCACGAATCGCGCTGTCCAATGATTTCAGAGCGACCAACCCCACGCCCTCGGACCGAACATATCCATTGGCAGAAGCGTCAAATGTTTTGCATCGACCATCTGGAGAAAGCATACCGGCATGTTGAAAAGTCTGGAAAAGTTCCGGAGCGAGCAGAGCATTGACACCACCAGCCAGCGCCATTTCGCATTCTCCTTTTTGGATCGCCTGAATCGCCCGGTGCACGGCCACCAGTGAGCTGGAACAAGCGGTGTCCACGGGTTCACTGGGACCGGTCCAGTTGTAAAACCAGGAAACCCGGTTGACCAGGATACTGGGAGAGACTCCGGTAGTTTGATGAATTTCAGGAGGAACCCCTGCCGCGCGCATGAGCTGAGCGTAGTCACTCATCCCGACTCCCGCAAAAAGTCCAATAGCACGACCTTCAAGCGACCTGGGTTCATAGCGAGCTGACTCCAAAGTCTCCCAAGTACACTCCAGCAAAAGACGATGCAACGGGTCCATCACCGCCGCCTCACGTGCGCTGACACCAAACCTCGCTGCATCAAATTGGTCGATCGCTTCAATAAAACCACCCTGCCAGTCAGAAGAAGCCGCCAACCCCAAACGCCGCCACTCTGCCAGACGCGCCACGGGTACAGGCCCGATGAAATCTTGCCCGGAGCAAAGCGCCCGCCAAAAAGCCTCAATCCCCCAAGCTCCCGGAAAACGACAAGCCATACCAATGACAGCTGTCTGACTCGTCCGACTCGTCCGACTCGTCCGACCTGTCCGACTCGTCTGACCTGTCTGACCCACCGCTTCGCTCATGGCAGTCAGTGTTCGGTGGTCATAGAAGTGCGCCGGAGTCCAGTCGACTCCCAGCTTAGCTCCGACCCTCTGAGTAAATTCAGTGATCGTCATCGAGTCGAAACCATACTCGCTCAGGTCAGTTTCTGCGTCGATCTCCTCCAACGGGGCTTTCAATGTCTCAGCAACCGCCTGCTTGAGTTGCTCAATAACGCTAGGTTCATCCTCGCCAAATTCCTCTTTGATTTCCTCTTCCTCCAAAATCGGAGCTACTCTGAGAACCGGCCCCAGGCTAGTCAATGCTCTCTCGATCAAATCAAACCCATGTTCCAATGACAGAGCATGTTCCGGTTCGCTGGCGGTTTTCATCCCACCATCGGCCCAGTATGGCCATTGAACGGATCGATATTTGCTACCATGTTTCTCTTGAGCCCACGCATCCAGGAAACGATTCGCCGCTGCGTAATCGGACTGCCCGGCGGCGCCGCCGGATGCAACGGTTGAACTGAACAGCAATATAAAATCTAAATCAGCCTGAATACTGTCCAGCGTTTCATCAATTCGCTCCAAGCCCTGACACTTTCCAGACCAGACAGCCCGGATGTCGTCCTCGGTTTTGGATCGAACAAAACCGTCTCTCAATGCGCCCACAGTGTGAAATACACCTTTCAGGGGGCCCAGTTGAGCATGAGCAAGTTTCAATGTCCGCTTCAAACCTGCAGACTGAAGTAAATCGCATTTTACCCAAAGCGGAACTCCTCCCGCCGCTCTGATTTCATCTAAAAATAAATCCCAATCGTCCGGCTGCTGACGTCCGGTCAATAGCAATCGCGCCTGATACTTTTTCGCTAACCAAAGCGCCAGTTGACGTCCAATGCCTTTCGTAGCGCCTGTAATCCAATAAACTCCATGAGACTTCAGTCCCGTCACCCGCTTTGCCAAATCCGCTTCTCGATCGCTGAGTTCCATCCAGTCCCAGGTTTGAAGCTCGCCATTTTTAAGAACAAACTCGAAAACATCGGTTTCATCATTTGCGATCCGCTGGACCACTCTCATGACATGATTCGGATTGCTCCATTCCGAATCATTGACCAGCAGAGTTTTGAGTACAATCTGATTGGATTCTTTTCTGGCAGACTTTGCCCATGCTGCAATCGAACTATCCAGGGCATCTCTGTGCAAATAAACAAAACGCACATCCGAAAGCTGCGAAACATTCAACCCCAGTTGCGCAATGCGATGGCAAATCTGCAGCCGCTCCAGAGTCGATTCACCCATGTCATCGTTAATCAGATAAATCTTGTTTCCGGCGCTTCCTTCTCTTAACCGTTTTTCAAATTTATCCAGGGTTACCCAAAG
>JAUIHU010000344.1 GCA_030432175.1 Verrucomicrobiia bacterium
TGACATAGCTGGCCGGTCTCCGTTGGACCCCCCGGTCACTCAGGCAAGATATAAAGTTTCCCCGGTCACCCAAGGTATTGTGGAAGTGGCTGATTCGCCAGTGGACGGACCTGACTCGGAGCCGAGGGCTTTGAATATCAATGAGATTGGCGGGTGGATAGATCTGGATGACCTGGCGGCTGAAACTGGAATCTGGCGCAGGGCGGTCACCTGGCCGGAATCGGATGCGCTGATGGATGACAACACTTTCTATGATTTTTATGAAGCTCCGGTCCCTGTTCCGTTCATAATGATCGAACCCCAAATGACTGGACCGGTTTTTGAGAGAGAATTGTTTTTTGTAGCGAAAGCATTGGACCCCTATTCATCTCTCGGAACATCGGACCAACAATGGAGTTATTACCGGACCCAATACGCCCATCTTGATGAATGGAAATCTAAATTAGACGATGCTACGAGTATCAAATCAGAAAAGCAGTTTATTGTAGCGCCTGATTTGAATGCAGTGGAATGGAACCGTACACAATCTGACTTTTGGAATGCCATCAGCTCTGGCGCTACCGCCTGGGTTTTTCTTGGCGCTCAATATCAGCCCGAAACCTATCAGCAGATTTTTTCCAGACTGAACGGTCTGCAATTCGGCGCCGTCAGGTCAAATACATCGTCAGCTCCACTGGAAGCTGTAAGCCGCAGCCATCCATTGTGGGGAGATTGGGACAGTTCAATCCGTCGTTGGCTTAGACGCATTCCCATTTATCAATATGCTGAAATTTCAGAAGAAAATGCGGAGAATGTTGTTGCCCGGCTCGAAGATGGAACTCCTTTTATCGTTCATCGCAATCATGGGAGCGGGAATATTGTTTTCTGGAACACCAGCGCCGATCGCGAATGGACAGATTGGCAAACTTCCGGCGCGCTGTTTGCTCCGACGATTATTCGGATGGCTCAATGGAGGCATCGAACTCAGTATGTCAACGACCCGTTAATGCAAGTTTCTCCATCTTCCATTCCGATTGTGCGTGGTTGGATTTCTGCAGATCCAGCGCTGCAATTGCCTTCTGGATCAGAGGAACGGGAAGTCAGAATTGGAGACCTGACGGGAACTTTGAGACTCTCTGGCTTGTGGACTCCGGATGATTCCAATGTCGATCAGCAACCCGGTTGGAGTTCGGCAGTGGAAGTGGCGACAGGAAAACAAATTGCCTGGGTCGCCTGGAATTCGTTGCCTCAGGAATCTATTCTCGATTCGACCTCAGCCATAGTGATTCAACGCCAACTCGAAAGCCAGCGCCAAGAGCTTTCCGACACTGAAAAGGTTTCCGAGGCGCTCTCAACCGACCGTCAGGAAAGTTCACTCTGGAAATGGTTGTTACTGACAGCTTTGATTGCCTGGAATCTGGAAATTGTCATCGCCAACCGAACTCAACCCACACGCCATGCTGCTTAAGAATTCCATTGAAACCGAACTACAGCGCCGGGCGATTGATTTGGCAATCCGCCGCAAAAGTTATTACCTGGGGGCTTTTAAATTCTCGTTCGTGGCGCTCTTGTTAGTTGGCGCCGTGATCGATCTCTGGGCTCCGTTAGCTCCAACAGTCAGATGGATCTTTCTTTTCACCTGGGTAGCCGTTCTTGGATTTCTGTTGCGACAGTATTTTATCAGTAAAAGAACTCTCTACACAGCCCAGCAAGTCGCCAGAGATTATGAACAATCCACCCAATCCAAAGACCTGACGCTCTCAACTGCTGTTGATCCAACCGTTATTGAATCCGCATCTTTGGATCCAAAACGGCAGGCGCTGCTGGATCGTTTGCAATCGGCGGCAGACGTGAAACTCCAAGCCATCCCGCACTCAAAGGTTAATTCAAGATGGAATTTCAAATGGCGGATTTGGACTTTGATCGCTATGTGCGCTTTATTGTTGGTTGGCTTCAAAACGAGGTGGGTACCGGTGGAGCGCTTGCTATTGCCTTGGGCGAATATTTCATATACTCGGGTATTTATTATTCACGAAGGAGCGCTAAATCCTGTTCCTGGTGAGAGCTATCAGGTCCAGGGTTTTATCCAGGGAAGACACGCGGATCGGGTGGAGGTTTATCAAAAAGGTCAGGCGAAACGAATCGCTGCAGGCGCTGTTTCCAGAGATAGATCCTTCACCCTGAGCCTGCCAGCGGTTGAATCTGAAACCTACATTTACGCTAAAGCCGGTGATGGAAAATCAGAGTTGATTCGTGTCTTTCCTTTTAATTTTGAAACCGGACTGGAATACGAGATCACACTGACTCCGCCAAATTACACGCAATCCGAGCAAGTGACGGTGACCCATCCCAATTTAACCGTCTTACGTGGAAGCCGTTTAACGTACCGAGTCCGGTTACCGTCCAACTTCAGAACCGTTCTATGGGATCAAGTGGAGTCGTTGGTGAATGAACAACCGTTGGCAAATCGATTGAACTCATTCCGTCCCGGTGAATCCGGGACGCGTCACTGGATCAGTGATGGAACAAGACTCACTGAAAGTTTCAGATATTACCTGAAACTCATCGATCAAAAATCAAGTCAGTACTCCAATGAGATTCCATTTGAAATCCAGGTCGTGCCAGATGCGGCGCCGAGTATTCGTTTGACGCAAATATCCGACGAAGAAGAACTATTGAATGATCCACGCCAATTGCGGTTGAGAATTCAGATTGAAGATGATGTTGGTCTGGCTCGCGCCGAACTGGTGATTAGAAAACTGGGGAACCCATCCACTGAGATTCCATTAGAATTATCAGGTGAGACACCGATCACGCAATGGAAGGGTCAACATTCGCCAGACCTTTCATCCATGGAACTAACGTCTGGAGAAATCCTGATCGTTCAGGGAAGAGCAACGGACAATAATACAATGGACGGACCTGGGGTTGGTCTTTCTGAATTACTGTTTATAGAAATCCCTTTTCCGCCCAATGAGAACGACTCTGGAGGAGGCGGTGGCGCAGGAGAGTCGGTGGTCATCAATCCATTGGAAAACCAGAAACGTATCTTGAACGATACCATTTCCTTCATCCGGGGAGATTCGGATTTGTCTTTAGAAACGTTGGTTCTCGATCAAACCCAAAACCTCGACTGGACGAAGCAGCTGACAGAAGACCTGGAAGCCTCCGATGCCGATTTGCCGATTCTGGTTCAACTCTACCGCGCAAATGCCGCCATGGACCGAGCCAGCGACGCCCTGGCTGGTAGCGATATGGAAGCGGCTCTCATGGAGGAGGAAGAAGCTTTGGCCGGACTGGTTGAAGCCTTGAAGTTGATGGGACAACAACCGCCCGGAGAACCTTCTGAAAGCAGTCAGCCCGGGATGACCATATCGCTGCAACAACCTTCTTCCAGATCACAAAGCGAGGGCGATCCGAATGCAGAGCAAAACGCAATCGAAGAATTACTGAACCAACTCAGGGATGCTTTGGAATCACAGCAAGGTTTGCAGGATCAGTTGACCCAGGCGCCAGGCTCTAGTCCTTCAGATTCAGGGGCGCCTTCCAACAGCGCATCTGAACAGAATAGTGACACTGATGAAAATGATGCTGAACAGGAATCCAATGACAATCCATGGGATCAGGAAGAATCAGCCTTGGCCCAGCAGGTGGAATCGCTGATGAACCAGCTGACTGCATTGGGGATGCCCTGGATGGCGGGACAGAATCCAGGAGGCATGGCCGCCATGCAGTCCGCATTAGAACAGCTCCAAAACGCCTCGGAAGCAGAGCAGGCAGCTGCTCTGGCATTTGCTTCGGAGCGACTGGAGACAGCTGAAGAATTGGCGGGAGCCGGAGCGGGAGCTATGGAAGAGGCGTTGAATCAACTGGAGAGCCTTTTAATGGGAGACACCATTACCGGTGTGGAAAGTGTCAGCGCTCCGGGGAATTATCAACGCTGGGTGACGGATTATCTGAGGTCCGTTTCTTATGAAGAATAAATTTGTAGCGAAAGTAATGATTTTATAGCGGCAGGATAATCATGTGGGACCTCGACCTGACTCAATTCAAATACTTCAATGGCTGGCGCTGGTTTGCTTTGGCATTGTTGGTCGCCTGGATATTGGCGTCGATTTCTTACCGACAAAAAACCGGTCCGGCTCGTCCCGCTAAAAAAGCGATATTGATCTTGCTGCGTGGGGCATTTCTATTAATGGGATTCTTGTGGGCGATGGATCCATATGCAATTGAGAAGGTCGAGAAGACCGAGTCAGCTGAGGTGGTGTTATTATTGGATGATTCCAGAAGTATGGAATTACCTGCCGATCCAGATTTCCCCGATGTTTCACGCTGGAAGTTGGCGTTGGGAAAAGTTGAGGAGGCGATTCAGTCCTGGTCATCAGATGATCTTTCAGTTTCGTTGCGAGTGTTCAGTCAGCCAGGGGAGCCGGTGGACTTGGAGGATTTACGGAAATCCGAGCCACTGCCTGGATCCAGCTCCAGCCTCCAAACAACACTGATTTCTTTGCTGGAAGAACCACGCGAAAAGAAACTCGCTGCTGTGGTTGTCTTTAGCGACGGACAATGGGTTTGGGATTCATCTTTGGAACTCGAAAAATCAGCGGTTCAATTCAGGAAAGCTGGCGTCAGCATTTGGCCATGGCTGTTCGGCTCAGCCAACCCACCCAAAGACTTGCGGTTCGTCGATGGAGAAGCGCGACAGGTCAACCCGTTCGAGCCACTTTCCAGAGTTCGAGTACGATTAGCTTCACCTGGATTTGAGGGAGAAAAAACATGGCTGGTTTTGCGCGAAGGCAATCGGATTCTTGGTGAAAAGTCAGTTGTATTGAATGGAGCCGAACAGGAATGGGAGTTTGAATGGAAATCGGAAACATTGGGAAAACACGACTTGATGCTGGAATTGACGCCTCTGGAGGGCGAGTGGAGCGCCGAGAATAATCAGTGGATCACTTCCCTGGATTTGCAGCGAGAGAAGATCCGGGTGATTTACATGGAAGGAACACAGAACGAAACGCATCAGCTCGAGAACGCTTTGGAGTCTGATCCGGACATCGAAGTTGTTTCCATGTACTTTCCTCAAATCGGAGTCTCGCAATACTCCAAAAACATGCCACCCAGGTCAGATCCGCATGGACGGACCATTTACAATGCGGCGCATCCCTCTCAAGGTTACCCCAAGAATTTGAAAGACCTCCTGGCCTTCGATGTGGTCATCAACAGTGACATTTACAAAGAGGTATTCACCGAAGAACAGCTTCAGGCAACCGTAGATTTTGTGGAGAATCATGGTGGCGGTTTTGTCATGGTTGGAGGGATAACGGCATTTGGAGCTGGCTCCTACGATCGGACCGTGATCGATAAACTGATGCCCGTCGATGTCTCCGGAGCGCGTGATTCACAATTTACAAGATTCATGCTGCAATTCCCTGAAAAGGCGCTGGAACATCCAATCATGAAAGTGGGAGCGACTCCTGAGGAAACGCGCTGGGCATGGCAGGAGAGATTTCCAGGTTTTAACGGATTGAACATTGTCAATCGCCCCAAACCCGGAGCTATTCCACTGGCTTACCACGAT
>JAUIHU010000345.1 GCA_030432175.1 Verrucomicrobiia bacterium
GATATGAGCTGTATCATGCAATCGGATCCATCCCAGAAAACCAACGTGGCGGATCGCTATCCAGATGTCACACAGGATCTAGCCCGACAATATGAAGCATGGTTCCAGGATGTAACCCAAAGAGAACTTCGAATCCCTCCCATTCCAATCGGAGCGGTGGGAGCAGAATATCCGGTTGTGACTGCCCCGGCTCATGAAAGCAGGTTTGAAGGCGCTGTTAAATTCATAGGCCGCGCCGGCTGGGCAAATGACTGGCTGACAAATTGGACATCCAAACAAGATCGGATTTTCTGGGATCTGGAGGTTTTGAGTCCGGGAGATTACCAATTGGAAATTCTATACACCTGCAAGGAACCCGATATCGGCTCCACGATTGAGGTGACATTGCAGGGACAATCCCATGTGGTTCAAATCGACAAAGCGCATGATCCTGACCCTCTGCCAAGCCCGGACCACATCGAGCGAAAGGAGGTTTATGAAAAACAATGGGCAGCGCTGCCCGTTGGCTCATTTGGTTTGGAACCAGGTAAAGCCACGGTGCAACTTCAAGCGCTAGAGCTGCCAGGATCACAGGTTGCCGACATCAAAGGACTGCGATTTATCCAACTCAAATAATAATCAGTTCCAAGTCAACGAACGCTGAATCAAAACTCCAGGAGAAAGGCGATCCAACTGACTTGCAATCCATTGAATCCCCAGCATTTTACCAGCGACATCATTAACAGCACATACAGACAAACTCATGCCCCAAGCCAAAAGCTCTAAAAAACGAAACTACTGGCTCGTTAAAGAAGAACCTCAGAAGTACGCCTGGTCGGAATTTGAAAAGGACGGGATCGCTGACTGGTCAGGGGTTCGGAATTACCAGGCGCGAAACAACCTGCGTGCCATGAGCGAAGGGGACTGGGTATTTTATTATCACAGCGTCAAAGAAAAGCGAATCATGGGAATGGCGGAGGTGGTTCGAGAATTCTATCCGGATCCGACAGCCAAGGAGGGAGACTGGTCAGCAGTCGATATCAAGCCTTTGGTCGCTTTGAACGAACCGGTGGAATTAGCAACGATCAAAGCAGATGATGATCTTTGCGAGATGGCTTTGGTCAAACAGTCACGACTCTCTGTGATGCCGGTAACCGAGTCGCAATTTAAGAAAGTCTTCAAAATCGGTAAAACTCCTGTTCCGAAAAAGGGACTTTCCTAACTGATTGATCGCTGAGGCATCTCATGTGGCGCTTACTTTCCCGAATGATCCTCCGCCAGATGTGGCGATCCAAGGTTCTGACTCTGATTAATATTCTCAGCATTGCTGTGGGTGTGGCGGTTTTTCTGAGTGTTAGAGTGATCAATCATTCAGCTAAATCCGGTTTCTCCGCCACGTTGGATGCCGTCGCCGGCAAAGCCAACTTACAAGCTGTCGGCAACGGCGCACCATTTCCCGAGGAGCTGTTTTTTGATTTACAATTTGCTCCTGGAGTTCTGGCCGCAACTCCCGCGATCGAGCGGATTACTCCGCTGGCTGATGGGTCTGGCGAGTATTTCAGACTGCTGGGAGTCGATCCATTTTCATCGGGACCTTTTCAGACCTTTGAAGTGAAAGGTCCAACTTCCGGAGCCGGTTCCGACACCGAAGCCGACAGAGGTCCGGCGGATGCGTTTTTTTATGAACCGAATACGATTGCGATCCTGAAAGAGTGGGGTGACGAGAATGGTTGGGATGTTGGGGATGAAGTCGCGGTTGAATTGGAAGGTCGAATTGAGAAGCTCCGAATCGTCAGTTATCTGGAATTTGAAGAGCCGGTTCCAGGAATGGACCAGCGCCTGGCAGTCATGGATATTGCCAATGCTCAGGAGCTTTTTGGTGTGGTGGGCCAACTGGACCGCATTGATTTCATTGTGTCCGAAACGTTTGAGGTTCCGGAAGATGTGGAGATCCCAACGCAGGCGATGCTGACCGATTCTCAACGGCGAGGAAAAAAAGTGGACCGGATGTTGGAGGCGTTTGATTTGAATCTCAGCGCGATGTCACTGATCGCATTGTTCGTTGGGCTGTTCCTGATTTACAACACGATGGTGACCGAGGGTGTTCGCCGGAGAAAAGAAATCGGCATTTTGAAATCACTGGGGATGAAAAAGCAAGCGGTCGTTGGATTGTTCATGGCGCAGGCGACCGTTATTGGGGCTGTTGGTGTTGGGCTGGGAGTATTTCTTGGCTTGATGATGTCACAGGCAGGGTTGGGATCAGTCACGCAAGTCATCAGCTCCATGTACATCCTGACCAGTGTGAAAGAGATTCTGGTTGAACCGTGGTTCTTCGGCATGGCCGCAGCGCTGGGATTAATCGCGACCTGGATCGGAGCTTGGGGCCCATCCAAAGAAGCCGCTTCCATCGAACCCACACGCGCTTTGCAAATGGGAGCGTTTTTTGAAGATCCCCAACCTCGCGCATGGCGTGGCGCTGTTTGGGGACTGATGACTTTGGCTCTCAGTGGAGCGCTTGCTGTTTGGGTTTGGAATGGGGGGTACAAATGGCTTGGATTCGTTTCTGCATTTTTATTGATGCTCGGTATTTCATTTCTGGCGCCGGCAACCACATTGTTAATGACATGGATCCTTCAACGACTGGTGGCGCGTTCTTCCAACATCGCCCACCTCGCTTTGCATCAGGTTTCGCATGCGCTCAATCGTATCGGAATCACCATCGCTGCCCTGGCTTGCGCATTGGCGATGATGTTGGGGGTTTCATCCATGATTCACAGTTTTCGTGTCACCGTTGGACAATGGGTCGAGCAGGTGATTCGAGCAGATATTTACATTTCGATGGAATCACAGATGAAGCTCGGCGCTAAATCGTTCTTGAATCCTGAATTGATGGAAACAATCCGATCCCAACCAGGCGTGACAGGTTGGGATACGTTTCGAGAAATCCCTCTGGACCTGGACGGCTATCCGATCAAGATGGGATTCAGTCGTTTAGAAGCGAACTGGGATCCGGATCGAATTGTGCTACTAGCAGGGGATCACTCCAGCGCTTTGGAAGCGGTTCAAGAGGATGAAGTTCCTGCGATCCTGATTTCCGAAACCTTTGCGAGTAAACTTGGTTATCAACTGGGAGATGATTTGAAAATCCCGACACCCAAAGGTTCGACAACATTTAATATTGTTGGGGTCTTTCGGGATTATACTTCCGACGGAGGCGTAGCGCTGACCGATCGAAAATGGCTGGAGCGGCTTTGGGATGAAACCGGAATGAATGGACTGGCGCTTTACCTGGATCCTGAGACTGAGATTGAACCGATGATCGAGTCCATTGAGTCCATGAGTTCTCGCGCTGGCGAGTATGTGGTTTACTCCAATCGCGATCTAAGGAAACAAATCTTCGATATCTTTGATCAGACATTTGCGGTGACATATCTGCTCCGGGTTGTGGCAGTTGGCGTTGCGGTCATCGGAGTGTTTCTGACTTTGACAGCATTGGTGACCGAACGGACGCGGGAAATTGGAATACTTCGATCCAACGGAGCTTTGCCCGGGCAGATTCAGCAAATGATCTGGTGGGAGTCGGGAGTCATTGGGCTGACTGGATATTGTCTGGGAGCCGTCGGCGGCATTGGCTTGGCCGGACTCTTGGTGCACATCATCAACAAAGCCTTCTTTGGCTGGACGATTGAATGGAGCTGGCCGAGCTTTCTGTTCCTGGAAGCGCCGCTACTCGCCATTGGAGCCGCATTAATAGCAGGAGCAATCCCAGCGTGGAGAGCCGGCAAAATTCCGATTGCCGCTGCGGTCCGAGAAGAATAAAGACAATCCCCTCCTAGTCCTCCGGGCGACCCTTGCGTAGCGAAGGGCGCTAGCCCTGAAAAAAACGCCCTGACCAATACAGCCAGGGCGTTCGAAACATAAGGTAAAAAGGGAGAATCTTAATTTATGCCCCCATGTTGTCCTCGAAGGAACCTGCGGCGACCGGGAAGCACAGGTTATCGCGAACCCAGGCAATGCCGTCCGCGCTGGTGGCATCCCCATCACGATAGTTGCTTTCCGCTTCAACCACCAATGGAGCGGTCTTGCTGCCCATCACTTCGCAATAACGCTGAGCGTAGCCAACATGAATCATTAACTCAGTGTAGCGGGTCAAGTTCACATCCCCTGTGCTGAGGTCGGTGAACTGCATCGCGCGCTTCTGCCAGTTGGGCTCCATCATGCGTAGAGCAAATCCTTTGCGCACCACAAAGTTCTTTACGTGACACCCATAAATACGAGATCCGACTTTCAGGAAACGGGTTTCCCAATCTTCACCTTCCCAGCAATGGGATGGATCTGCATTCACTGCCAGACACGCATCACCGTCACAAATATCGACCAGCATGTTGAACTCATCCGCAGTCATAGCTCCGGATCCAGGATGAATTTCGTGTGCCAAATAGATTCCAAGTTTACGCGCATGTTCACGGATCCTGGCGGTTTTATTCACAAACCGTTCCTGACCTTCTTTCAACAAGTCAAATCCAGGACCTGAGAAGAATCCCCAGGGATAGCCGGTTGCCATTTCCCAACCAAATGCCACACCCCAGAACATCGGAATGATTTTTACACCCAGCTCAGCGCTCAGGTCCATCAGACGCAGAATGTAGTTTTCATAAAAAGCCTCCACCTCTTCAGGAGATTTTCCATGAAGGGGACCGTGAGTGAAAGGAATGCCACTTTTAGTGCCGGTCCAGGCAGAAGTGTGCAGCCAGAATGGGCAGTGAGCGGAGAATCCGTCAATATTCAAGCCGTGTTTCTCAAATGCGGATTTGATCTCCTGAGCGGACTTGAATTGCGCTCCGTCAGATCCATCGGCTTCAAGCATGTAATTGGACGGCTGAGCGCCTGAAGCGCCAGACTGCTTGGCAAACGCCAGGAAGTTGTCCAATCCTTTGGGCCCATGCTGGGCTCCTTCGATACTGGAGTGAAAGGCTACGTTACTCATGGTTGCGTTCCGGAATAGCGAGGATTCAGTCGAAAATCAAACTCAAAATCACTTGTTGAATTTCATGACACCCAAGAAAATCTCGGCTGGCATGAACCACTTTTACCACCGCGCGGAATATGAATTCTTAGAATTTTAGAATTCTTTGACACCCAAAAATTGTGCCCCGGAAATAGTTTGAATCCCGTTGGGATTCTGCAGCACAGCCCAGGGTTGCGAGGCACGAGCTACCCTGGGTTACAGATCCAAACCAAAACCAACTCTTAAGGAGTTGTGGGCGCATGCATTTCAATTCAATGCATCCGCTGATCTGTAAATTTTGACGGAATTGATGTCGCTATTTAGATGGCGCAACTCCTACAGAGTTGTGTGAAATTTGATTCGTAACCCAGGGTAGCGATGAGCGCGCAACCTTGGGCTGTGTTACCGAATCCCGTTGGGATTCAGTCCTGGTTTCATTCAGAGTCTGACTTGATCCATCTTTTCTGCACAGTACATCTTTTATTAGCAAGATGCTTGAATATCAACGAGTTGCACTCTGACTTCGCCTATGGATTGAACAATC
>JAUIHU010000346.1 GCA_030432175.1 Verrucomicrobiia bacterium
GACTAATCTTCCAGGCTTTTTGCTATCTCCGATGAAATATTTGAACAATTCAGGATCCGATTGTCCTAATATAGCCATCATTTCAGCCGATCATCGGTTTTCTTCCCTTCCAATGTCATCCAGATCCCTGGGTTGGCACAGAACTAATCGCAGCCCATCATGAATGACGCAGCCAATTTATTGGCAAATCCTTCCAGGACCTGCGTTGTTTCCCGATGGATCAACAACGGACCAAAATTGCTTCAAAAATAGTCGATTAATCCTTTCATCCAGACATTAAACTGATGAGCGGAACAAGAAAATGGAAATCCACGCTTCAATGAATCCCAATGGCTTTAAATTTTTTTTATTATTTACTTGATTTGCTGTATTTACCGGACTAAATGATCGCTGAAGTTCGTGAATTAACAGCAGAAAAGTACGCGATTTATTGAATTGATAGCTCAGGTTATTCTTCGTCTCCAATAGCCAGTTTCCTTCCCGGAATCAATAGCTAGTGAAACTTAGTCAGAACCTCCTCTCCGGATCTTCCCTTAAAACCAAACCATAACCAAATCAGATCTCGAAAGGCATTCAAAATATCGATGTCCCCTGCCTGTGAACCGCGAAATAATCGAAGCATCATTATCGTTTAATAAATATGTCCTCCAAGTTGTTTGTTGGAAATCTGAACTACGACGCAACCGAAGCCGATCTGGAAAGCTATTTTGCTCCATCCGGCACAGTTACCGAAGTGATCGTAGTTAAAGATCGCGAATCCGGACGCTCTCGTGGGTTTGCATTCGTACAGATGAGTTCAGAAGATGAAGCACAGACTGCGATCGAAAATGCTGATCAGCAGGATTTCATGGGGCGTCGTTTGGTTGTCAGTATTGCGCGCCCGAAAGAAGATCGTCCTCCACGCGGAGGAGATCGTGGTCCAAGAGGCCCACGCCCGGACCGTGGTCCACGTCCAGAACGACCACCCAGACGCAACAACGATCGACGTGGCAGAGATCGCCGTTTTGATGATGATGAGTTTTAGACATCCCATGGCTTTTATTGAGCCAGGATTGATGCCTTTGCGGGATTTCAGGTATAAGCTTTCATTTCGATAGGTGGCTTGATGACTGCCAGGACTCTGCTATTTCAGCAGGGTCCTTTTTAGTTTCTGCTTTTGGTTTTTCCTGGAATTGCACACTATTCAAACATTCATGAAACCAAATATACTTTTTCGGAAGAAAAACGACTCCAGTGTGTCCAGACGTGAATTTATTGGAACCACTGGTGGAACTCTGGGCGCTGCTATCGGAATCAGCCTGGGAGTTGGGTGTAGTCAGAAAGATTCCTCAAACTCAGAATCCACCGACCCAGCTGCCTATCCAAGTCAGCCGCTTTCCGTAATTTGCCCCTGGGCTGCTGGCGGAGGAACAGATCGGTTGTCACGTTTCATGGCGGAGAAATTTTCATCATTGCTAGGAAAGCCGGCAGTGGTAGTCAATCGCACAGGCGGATCAGGGGCGGTTGGGCATCATGCCGGAGCTACAGCAGAACCCGACGGGCACACAATCATGATGGCGACTTTTGAATTGAGTACGATGCGCCACATGGGAATTTCTGAACTTTCTTATCAGGACTACATCCCGGTGATGCAACTCAATGCGGATGCTGCGGCTTTGATTGTCAAAAGTGACGCTCCCTGGAATAACGTTGATGAACTCCTGGAAACGATCCAGTCCAAGCCAGGAGAACTGAAAATGTCAGGAACTTCGACCGGAGGCGCCTGGGATTTGGCGCGAGCAGGCTTCCTTCTGGCTGCTGATTTGCCGGTGAGTTCAGTCATTTGGGCGCCTACAAAAGGTTCAGCTCCTTCAATCATTGAATTGTTGGGGGGGCATGTGGATGTGATCTGTTGCAGCGTGCCGGAAGCATCGAGCCAGATTGAGGCGGGTGAACTCCGTGTATTGGCCGTGATGTCGCCCGAGCGGCTGGACGAGTACCCGGACATTCCTACTGTTAAGGAAGCAGGTGTAGATTGGGAAGCTGTTGGATGGCGTGGGCTGGCTTTACCTTTGGAAACACCAGAAGCTATCGTTGAAAAAGTAACTGCAACGGCTGAGGAAATTACTGCTTCTGATGAGTTTAAGGAGTTCATGAACAAGAACGGGTTTGCAATTCAACTTCGTTCTGGAGCGGCTTTTGAGGAATTTCTCAAATCTCAGGATGCGCAGTGGAAAACGGTGATTGAGGCTGCTGGTTATGCAAAGTGATCTGGACAAATCCACCCCCTCTGTAACCCCTGTAACAGGCCTTTTATTTGGTCTGGCTTTATTGGTGGTTGCAGGAGTGGGCTTGTTGATGTCCAGCAAGATTCAATCGATTGGCTTTCAGGATCCGTCTGATCCAGGTCCCGTTTTTTTTCCGCGAACGCTATTGTCCTTTTTAGGGTTTGGTGGAATATTTGAAACGATTCGTCATACGTGGAGGTGGATGAATCAATCCCAATCACAAGCTAATAATGACGCCCTTGCCATGAACATGAAATACCTGATGGTTGGAATGGGCGGCATATCGGCTTTGATTCTGGCTTTGCCATATTTTGGATTTCCGCTTTGTGCATCGCTCTTTTTGGTGGGACTATCCACTTCGCTCGGGATTCAATGGAAACCGGCGGTGATTTTTTCATTGATGATGACGGCTGTGATCTGGGTGATTTTTGTTTGGGGACTTCAGGCGCCACTGCCATTGGGGTCCGTTTGGTAGTTAAATACAAATTGAATCAGTGTTTCTACCGATGCAGGAGGATAAATCATTTCAATAAATTGAGCTGAATGGAGTTATTGGACTTATTTTCATGGTCGATCCTGATTCCCTGGATTCTGGGCATGCTATTTGGAGTATTTGTGGGAGCGACGCCTGGATTGACTGCAACCATGGCGGTGGCGTTGATTGTTCCATTCAGTTACCACCTGGCCGACACAAGAGCGTCACTGGCGTTGATCATTGGAGTCAGTTTTACAGCCATCTTTGCTGGCGACATCCCGGCGACATTACTTCGCATACCTGGCACTCCAGCCTCGGCAGCTGCGACTCTGGATGGACATGCGATGGCCAAGAAAGGGAAAGGAACGCTGGCTCTGTTAATCGACCTTTTCTGTTCGAGTTTGGGAGGCATCGTGGGTGTGGCCATGCTGGTGTTCCTGGCGCCGCAGTTGGCTCGGTTTGCTTTAAAATTTTCCAGTTATGAATACTTCTGGCTAGGGACTCTGGGGCTGGGAATCAGTTCCATGGTTAGCGGGGGAGCCATTGCGTTAGGTTGGGTCTCAGCCATTCTCGGCCTTACCCTGTCTATGGTTGGAATGGACATTGTCAGTGGAGCGCAGCGGTTTACATTTGGCTCGACCGAGTTGATGAATGGCATCGAGTTCATCCCGGTCATGATTGGACTTTTCGGGATTTCAGAAGTTTTGCGATTGCTTTCAGAATGGCAACCCGGAGTTGAGGAGCGCCAGCCATCCAAGCCATCTGAAACAGCCAGCCCTGGATCTTTTTTCAGAAATGATTTTAGGGAAATGTTTCGGGCCCTGAATATTATCTGGAAGAAAAAGTGGAACTTTTTGAGGTCCAGTCTGACCGGATCTCTCATTGGAGCTCTGCCTGGCGCCGGAGCGGATATTGCAGCCTGGGGAGCTTATGGAGCAGCGAGAAAATTTTCCAAAAAAACTGAAAGTTTTGGAACTGGTGTGGAAGATGGTGTGGTGGCTCCAACCAGCGCAAATAATGCCGCTGTTGGTGGCGCGTGGATCCCTGCTTTGGTGTTTGGGATTCCTGGAGATGCCGTGACGGCCATTGTGTTGGGCGCTTTTTTGGTTTATGACATTCGACCTGGACCGATGCTGTTTGAGCAGGATCAGGGTCAAGTTCAGGGGTTGTTCTGGATCGCATTGATCACCCAGTTCTTCCTGATTCCGTGTGGTTACCTTGGAGTTAAATTTTTTGGGTGGATCCTCAGAGCTAGAAAAGCGCTGGTGATCGGAGCGGTTATTTTATTTTCCATTGTTGGGGCTTATTCATTGAGAAATAGTCTATTTGATGTATGGGTGATGTTGATTTTTGGAGTGATTGGGAGATTTATGGAAATCAGAAAAGCGCCATTGGCTCCGATGATTTTGGGACTAATTCTTGGGCCCATGATTGAGGAAAATCTGAGAACTGGCCTGATCAAATCTTCCGGCTCCTGGGCGCCATTTTTTCAACGTCCGATCAGTCTGTTCTTTGTATTAATACTTGGGTTGACCCTGGTAGCGACGGGTATTTCCAAAATCCGCCAACTAAACGCAAAGTCGAAACCTTGATTCCCCTGAACAAGTCATTATTGCAGATAAGGTTAGTTAACTAATTAAGATGATTCTCTTCGCGCCCAACTCCGATTCAAATGAGATCGATCCAGATGTACTGGAAGGATTTGTTGATGAAGTGGAGACCATTTTTTCACCGAAGGGAATATTCTCCGCAGCAAAGAACTTTGAGTATCGTCCGCAGCAACAGCGGATGGCATTGGAAATCGCGCGCACTCTGACCCGAGAGGACCATTTGCTGGTTGAAGCTGGCACTGGTGTCGGGAAGAGCATGGCATATCTTGTGCCCGCAATTATGTATGCGCGGGCTACAGGAAAGAAAGCAATCATTTCCACCAATACCATCAACCTTCAGGAGCAGCTGATTGGCAAAGATTTGCCGATGTTAAAAGCAAGGCTGCCAGTTGATTTTCAATTTGCCATGTTGAAGGGGCGGCGGAACTATGTCTGCAAGCGTAGACTTCAACGAGCGTTTCAGCAGGCTGACGGTTTATTCACATCGCCAGAGTTGGAAGAACTGAAGCGAATCCAGGCTTGGGCGGAAGAGACCGAGGATGGTAGTTTATCAGATTTATCCCCGGAACCCGATTATCAGGTTTGGTCACAGGTATGCTCGGAACGTGGACTTTGTGCTCCGAAACTCTGTGGACATTCCTCGGATTTTGCCAAAACTCACGGACCCTGTTTCTTTCAGCAAGTCCGCTCGAAACTGATTGAAGCGGATGTAGTGGTATTAAATCACACCCTTTTCTTTTCTTTATTGGGAAGTCTCGACAAAGCGCCTGAAGAGGGGATTTTGTTTAAAAAGGATTTTGTGATATTTGACGAAGCGCACACATTGGAGCGAGTCGCTTCCCGACATATAGGGGTCAGCGTTTCATCAGCACAGATTAAATTCGCCCTGCATCGCTTGTGGAATCCACGGACACAAAAGGGACTCCTTTCACAACTCAGAAAAGCCGCATCGGTGGAGCTGACGCAAAGAGCTTTGAATGCAACGGACGAATTTTTTGACGAAGCGGTCAAGCAATGTGACCAGCTTGCCGAGAAAGAGCAGAAAAAATCTTATGGCGGCAAGGGCGCTGATTTGGAATCCGAACCGTGGCGGGAATTGAAGTGAAAAGAGCCACTCAAGTTGAGCGAAGATTTATCTGAACACCTGCAACAACTCCGGGACAACCTCAAG
>JAUIHU010000347.1 GCA_030432175.1 Verrucomicrobiia bacterium
GCAGCCAGACCTTCCTGAATCACTTCGCCCAATTCATCGAAAGACTTCGCGTCCTCCTTTTGAGTCCTGGATACAAAATCCGGTTCCAACCCACCAAACCAACGGTTGTCCAGAACCTTCGGATCAATCCCCTGCTCGGTCATTATTTTCCTCACCGTCACAGCTGGAACAAACCGACTCAATGTCTGCTCAATACAACCGTATGGATAATCAAACAAGTACGGCATTGCATCCAAAACTGTCCCAGCCAGCGATGGCTGCACGGAAACCATCAGACGTGTGTCTGATTTGCGTCGAGCTTCCGGAACATCAAAGGTGAGTCGGGCAGTGTTCAGGTTTTGCTCAATAACTCCAGAGGCGCCAATCCATTGCTCAATCCCATGCGGATAAACTGGCAGAACTTTTTCCATGCCATCCGACAGCTCTACTTTTCCATCAACGGACTTCACCAAGCCATACAGCTTCAATTCTCCTGCTGTTCGAGCGCTCAAATCCCAGTCCAGTCGAATCTCTTCTCCAGCGGGAATGGTCTGAATTTTCTGATCTGGCGCAGTGACTTTTTCAGTCTCATTCATCATCCCGTAAAGCGATGGTTGAACCTTCAATTCTGTTTTACTTTGATTTTGAATCACGGCGCTGATTCGAACCTGATCCCCAACCACAGCAAAACGTGGCGCCTGCAATCGCAACATCAGAGGAATCCGCGTCACCACCGAACTCTCACCCCAGCCGACCTGAGCCTGATCGGATACCGCCCAGACTTTCGTTTTCCACTCGGTCAGACTTTCTGGAAATGTCCAATCAACCATTACTTTCCCTGAGCGATCCGTTACTGCGTCCGGGATCCATACCGCTGTATTTCTAAAGTCTGAACGAATCTTGATATTAGCTCCCATTTCTCCGGCGGCCTCAGCTACGCTGAATCCCAGCGCCAGGTCATCTCCCATTGCTGCGTTTTCCATAACCATTCCTTCAGCCATCATGGCGCGAGGCATGACTCCACGCTGGGTTCTCGTAGCTGTCATCCCCTGTCTGAAGTACATTCTGGCTCCTTTAGCCATAGAGGAGCGTGTCTGGAATCCAAAATCGTTACGACCCAAAGTTTCTATAGTGGTCCCACGCAACTCTCCCAAAGGAACTTCTTCTTCAATCTCTTCAGCGATTGGATTGCCCCGCTTGGTTCCGTAAAAGAATTGCCGAATGTCTTCCTGTAGTTCGGATTGAATGGCCAAGACCGCGGCGTCCAAGGAGGTCAAGGAAATCTCCGATGTCACAGGGTCGCCCTTGTAGTCCAATGTTTGAATCTTTGCTTTCGCTTTAGCTCCCGGAGCGTAGGCTTCCTGATCCAGTTCCACATTCACTGTCAGAAACTGCCGTGTGGGTGGCACAATCATTTCTTCTGCATCAGCGTACACTTGTTGATCCCGAATCGTTGCAGCATGAATGAAAAAGTTGGGGACGTGCTTGTCTTCAATGGGAAGTTGAATGAGTTGAGTGGAACCCTTCATGCGAATCAAACGGGACTCGATGAGAGTTTCACTTTCCAAAGTAAACCAGACATAGCATCCGGAGTTTGGTGTGCTAATCAAAATCGGCGCTGTTTGACCGACGCGGAAAGCATCTGGATCAACGATGATTTCCAGATCATTGGAAACATAACCGATGTTTTCGGCTCCGGGTTGGGCTGCCCAGACATGAGTTTCGCCTCGCACTGGCAGATCGTCCCGATCACGACTGACATAGACGATTTCAAAATACCCCGACTCAGTTGGGGTGAACTCAAAGAGCGCTTCACCTTTTTCATCGGTACTCAGCGTTTGAGTGGTGAGATTTTCGGTTCGGTAACCCTTCTCCAGAATCCTCCACGTTTTTTGGTCAGGTCTTTCTGGTTTTGGGGGGAACGTGACATATTGCTGTTGCAATCGTTTTAACTCAGAGCCTTGGACTTTGCGTCCGTCCGGAGCGATCCACACTTCTTCCCAGACCAAACGATTCAGGTAAACCTTACCATTCACTTTCTGAGTCTGGTCATTGGCGTCTTTGGCCTCAACCGTCACTTTCACTTTCTGTCCCGGTTCCACCGCCCTTCGTTCAGATCGAAGATGAACTTCATACAGGGATCGTGTTGCCCGGATCTCTCCTTCACCAACAACTTCCCGTCGCGAAGCGTCAGTGACTCGCGCCTCAATCGAGTACTCCCAATCCTGTTCATCCGTCAGTTCAGTCGGAATGGATACAGTAACGCGCCCGGCTATGTCCGTCTTGAGTGTTTGACTGAAAACCTCCTCTTCTTCGCCTCCTCCGGGTGGCGCCACCATACCTCTGGAGAAAGTTCCCTGATCGTAATTGTTATTATAATACCACGGAAATTCTCTGGGCTGAGGCCAGTTCTGGTTAAAGGAACTCTTTGTGACAACAACTTCCACATCCGCGTCAGCGACTGGCGCTCCGGAATAGTATTTCGCTTCAATGGTAGCTTCGACGGTTTCTCCTACACGAAAAGCTTTAGCCAATCCGTTTTCATCAACTGGAGTTTTGACTGTCACCTGAAACTCTGGCGCCCGATATTCCTCTAACCTGAATATCTGAGCATAACCAATGTTGTATTTTTTCTCAGAATTGTCTGGTTCTAAAAAGTAAAACCTGGCGTTGTACATTCCAAGTGGAGCCTGTTCATCAAGCTTCATGTCGCCCCAGGCCGATCCGAATGCATTCAAAGATTTTTCAGCTTTAAAGATAACTTCACCTCTCGGATTCAACACTTCCATTAAGACGTTTGCGTCTTGGGGAGTTTCATAAGTTTCACCCACTTGGCGTCGTGCGATGAACTTCCACTGAATCGTGTCGTTCGGACGATACACAGGACGGTCCGTTAATGTGTAAATCTTCCAATTCTGCGGAGAATTTGAGTCGCTACCCAACCGTGTGTCAGCCGCGCCTGGGGATGATCCGAGACAGAAGGCTGGCCCCAGATCTGTTTCCACTGTCACCAGATATTCACGGTACTCCTGAGGATAATCCAATTTGACTTCCGCCATTCCGTCAGTATTGGTTTTCGCCTCGTGCCTGAACCAGCGTGTCACACTGCGGCTGCCACGACGACCGACTCTAGGAATGCGTTCCCGGTGCGATTCCCAGAGCACAACTTGGCTATTTGAAACAGGCTCACCGGTGGAGCTGTTCGCGATGAATACCTGCGCAAGCTCGCCCACTGATTTAACCAAAGCCGCTGTATCAGAAATGATCAATAATGTACGATCCGAATCGCCTCCTGCGCTTGCCTCCAAGATATAAGCGCCAGGGCTCAGGTCAGATCCATCGCTGATTCTGAGATTATCGCTAAACGATTGGTAAGGTTTCCGCTGGTCGGCTACTGGCTGAAACTCCCAGCTTTTAAATGGTTGGACCCCTTTCAAATCAATTTTGGATGTCCATTGATAGGAATGGATGTCTTCCCCGGATAAATCAACATGGCGGTTTAGCGAAACGGGAAACAACTTCAGCTCAATGCGTTTTTGATTGCGCCAGCTGAGGCCATACTCAATCTCTGATCCAGGTAGAAAAACGGATCCAACGTGCACATTGATTTCCTCACGAATCCACTGATCAAGTTTGTTCTTAACGGTATCATAATAAGCGGCATTTCCTTTTTTAAAAAGCTCCAGATAGCGACGGTAAACCTTGAGCGCAGCTTCAAAATCAGCCTGCGCCCACCAGGATCCATCATCATTGACGGTCAATTCACCATACTGCTCCAGCCAGGCCCCGTATTGATACAGAGCCTCATCTAACCATTCATTTTTCCCGGGATCCTGCTCCTCAATCGCAGATTCAAAAGCCATTTGTGTGCGGCGATGATTCCAGGGTTGGCTGAGTCCTCGTGAACCCAAAGTCGCCGCCAACGCGTACCGGGTCCAACTCAGCTCCTCATCTGTTTCAGCAAGACGAACGGCATTCTCAAGAATCTCCGTACTTAGAATCGAATTTCCTCCGTGATCATAATACAGAAAATAACGTCCGCGATCGTTTTGCTTGTCGAGTGACAGCTTCTTGACAAGTCCGAGGTAGCGAGACCGCGCCCAATCCAGATCGGTGGAATTCGCCAGTTCATCAATCGCTGTTTTGTAAAAACTATCTGGATTCCCGTTGTCAGGCATAGCGCTTCTCACCCACGCCTCTTCCATCGCAATATCCGCCAATGATTCATGGGCCAGAATCCATGCGCGATCCCGATCTGCAGGCCGTTCAATGTCGTCAATCAACCCTGTCAGCTGGTCAATCGGCGCTTTCCAGAATGTGATATCATCCTGTCCCTGTTGAGCCAGATTGCGCCATTCACGGTCTGCTTCTTGCCATTGTTTGAAGCGTTTATTGGAAGCCTCATCAGCGGAGGTTCCACTCACAAATCCTGAAGACATAATTAAAAATACAGTCCAGCGGGAAAGATAAGCCAATCTCATCGGCCGCCGGAATTGGGAGAATAGTTTTGAGATCATAATAAATTAGATTAACCAGTTATAACCAAATAACGCGTTCACTTGAAAATCATTAGAAAATTTATATCGAATGGGAATGAGCTGGGGCGATTCAAGGAGGGTGGCTGTTTACACTTTAGCCCATTTCAAAAGCCGGCTCTACTCGCCGAGCTGGGGCTCAGCGTTCCCAGGACGCCACCCACTTTTAATAGCGCCCGAAATGAGCCGCTAGTCGATGCAACGGTTGCATGGTTTCGGAACATGGATTTTGGAAAATTTCGGATCTGGACGACAGGGACAGCTTGGGTTAATTAATTAATCATAATTCCCTGGAGCTGAATGCTCCTGAAAATATTATGTTACAAAGAAAAATGAATCATCCGAAGGCTCCATCGGGCCGATTCGGCAAAGGTTGCGTAAGCGCTCTGGCTGTTCTGGGCGCTATAACTGCATTTGCTGCTGACAGCCCGTTTGTGGAGGAAAATTTTCCTGTCCTGTCTGCCTGCATCAGCGGTTCTAAAGGAAAGGACAATGTTGCATACAAAGGTGTCGCTATCAAACTCGACCACGACGCGGCAGTTTTGTTTGATAAAGACCTGCTCCGAATCGCCGAAGGCTGGACCGGCGATTTTCTGAATGTTAAAGGAGTCACCTTTGACGGCTCTCACGGGGGGCACTCCAGTATTGATGGAGAAAGTGTTTTTGATACGCGCATGGTTCCAGGATGGCTGGGAGAAGGCATGGTGTTTAATGATCCACGCCAGGAACCTTTCGGCCCGATCCCTGACACCTTGGGATCCTTTGGCGGGTATTATATCAACGGAGATCAAGTTGGTCTGAGCTATACCGTAATGGGATCTTCCATTCTGGAGCAGCCAGCAGCCGTTCACCATGATGGAGCCACAGCCATCGTGCGCTCATTCAAAGTGGAAGGCACATCCGAACGTCTGCAGTTGATGCTGGCAAACTTAACTGGCTCAGAGATTGACGCGTGTAGTGACAGCATCGTCGCCACCCATGAAGGAGATTTGACCACAGCAATTCGAG
>JAUIHU010000348.1 GCA_030432175.1 Verrucomicrobiia bacterium
AGGGAACAAATATATGGAAACTGATTCTGATGCCAGAGCCAAACTGGCTTTGGAACGATCCATGCAAACGTGTGGTACCTGTCATTCCAGACGCGGAGAGCTGACCGGAGATTTTGTCCCGGGCGACCACTATTTTGATCACTACACTCTGATCGTCCCTGATGAGTCAGAGCTTTATTACTCGGATGGTCAAGTGGCTGATGAAAACTATGTGTACGGTTCATTCCTGGGAAGCAAGATGGGAGCTACCGGAGTGAAATGCATGGATTGTCACGATCCACACACAAGCCGAACCATTCTGCCCGGCAACGATCTTTGCATGCGCTGCCACACCGGATCCTATCCCAACAGCCCAAAGATAATTCCTGACACCCACACATTTCACTCAGCCACAAGCGAAGGCTCCAAGTGTGTCAACTGTCACATGCCACAGACCACGTACATGCAAAGACACAAACGTCGGGATCATGGATTTACGATTCCAGACCCATATCTGACCGTGCGCTATGGCGTCCCCAATGCCTGCAACCGCTGTCATACCGACCGGGATGCACAATGGTCTGAGAAGTGGGTGAATGAATGGTATGGGGAGAAAATGAACCGCCCCACTCGACAGCGAGCTGAGTGGATTGAAATGGCCCGATCGGGCAATCCAGATGCCATGGAACCACTTATCGAAATGCTGAAGACAGAAACCAACCCATATTGGCAGGCTGTAGCTGTGGGACTTCTGGATCCTTGGGTTTACGAAGAAGAAGCTCACACTGCCTTGGTCAATAGCTTAAAGCACGAAGCTCCCTTGGTCCGAGCTTCGGCTGCCTTATCTCTAGGCCCACTGGTGCAAACCGACCCTGCAGATCCAACGCGACGTAAAATTGAACCTCTGCTGGAAGATCCCATACGTTTGGTGCGGGTCAATGCCGCATGGGCCCTGCGTGGAAAAGTCCCGCCACATTCTCGCGCAGCAAAGGAAGTCGCCCTGTACCTGGTGCATAATTCCGACCAGCCCACGGGATCACTCCAACAAGGCGCCTATTATCTGGCGAAAGGAAACATCCAAACAGCGCTGGAATATTTTCAAAAAGCAGTGGACTGGGATCCAAACTCCGCTCCGCTGCGGCACGAGCTGGCTGTTGCCTGGAGCATGAAAGGAGATTTACGTAAGTCAATTGAAGAATTAGAAAAAGCAGCTGAGCTGGATCCTGAGCAGGCAGAGTATCCATTCAAGCTGGCATTAGCGTGGAACGAACTGAACCAACTTGAAAAGGCCATTAAAGCCTTGGAGAAGGCGGTTAAACTGGATCCACGCCATCCTCGCGCATGGTACAATCTAGGACTGGCATATAACAGTAATGGCGATCCTGAGGATGGGATCAAAGCATTGATCCGCGCAGAATCAGTGAATCCGCTCGACCCAAGTATTCCTTATGCACGGGCGACCATTCATGCGCGTTTAGGAGAAATCGACGAAGCTCGTGCCGCGGCATCCAGAACTCTGGAGATCCAACCCAACTATCAGCCTGCAAGAGCGCTCCTGCAGCAACTTCAAAGATGATCAGGGATTTTCGGGTCGGGTTTCATCGATAGCTGGAGCGGCCAGGATCTCCTCCATCGTAGGGCGCTTGGCATGATTCTCGAATCCAGCAGAAGAGAATCCTGTGGCTGAAGGACGGTTGCGGAGAATTTGCAACAATCTTGCCCGCGTGAATCTTTGGAGGAAAATCGGGTACAGATTGGCTGGAATGTTGGCAAAAATAAAATAAAGGGTGAACAATTCACGGCCTGAATAAGCGGCCCATAATGCGGCAGGAGCAGTACCGAAAAGGGAACTCCAATGCACTCGCTCATTGGTCACACCTTGACGTAACCATTGACGCATGCTTTTGGAATTGCTGGGCTCAATGGCCCCAGGAAAGAAGAAACGAAATATCATTCGCATCCCATCTCCGTTGTTCACGATCCATTTAAATTTCTTAACCCCGAGATTTGAATAAATATCGCCATTTTTCTCAAATGGACGCAGTTCGAAAAATGACGGTGGAAGAGTCAATGCCAAGGCAGCAAAACCGATACATAACATCCAGGCGCCATAGAAAGCGCCCTGGGAAAACCACATGCTTTCGTACTCGCTGGCAAGAGTCTCCAAAACAATATAAACAGGAATTACCCAAACAGTCAGAAGCGCAGTTCCATAAGATTTAATTATGATACGAGCGATTTTAGAATCCTTCTTTACTGGCTGAGAATCATCCATGGGGTTATCCATTCGGTTTTTCATCTTTCCTGTTCAAACGCACTTGGCTTAGATTGGAGTCACAAGCTCAGCGAACTAAAACTAATTTGGCATTAAACAATAGGAATCCAACAAGAAAAAAATGATTTTCGCGCAGATTGATTAATTCACATGAAAGTAATCTCTTTGTCACCTGATAGAGTTGATATCTAAGAACTATCCGCGTCATGCGGTTTGAATTTGGCGCGCGCGTCTCAGTGATCTGCAAAGTTCCTGCATTGTGGTTCCCGATTAATTGCCTCTAATTGTGTTGGATACTATCAAAACTGAGTACAAAGTGTTGTGCCTTAACTGAAAACAGAATTGGAAAGAATGAGTAAAAAACGAGTTCTCGTCATTGGAGGAGATGGATATTGCGGATGGGCCACAGCATTGCACCTGAGCGCCCGCGGTTATGAAACTGCCATCCTGGATAACCTGATCCGTCGCCACTGGGACAATCAACTGCAAATCGAAACCCTGACCCCAATCGCTTCCATTCAAAAACGATTGGAGCGCTGGAAGGAAACCTCAGGCAAATCTATCGAACTGTACCTGGGCGACATCAATGACTACCCGTTTCTCAGCGAGGCGTTGTTGGACTTTAAACCGGATGCTGTGGTGCACTTTGGCGAACAACGATCAGCGCCTTTTTCGATGATCAATCGTGAGCGCGCAGTTGAAACCCAGGTCAACAATGTCGTTGGAAATCTGAACCTGATCTATGCCATCCGAGATCTGATGCCGGACTGTCACCTGATTAAACTCGGCACGATGGGTGAATACGGCACCCCAAACATTGATATTGAGGAAGGGTATCTGGAAGTCGAACACAACGGCCGCAAAGATCGCATGCTGTATCCAAAACAGCCCGGTTCCATGTACCACCTGAGTAAGGTCCACGACAGTAACAACATTTACTTCGCCACACGTATATGGAAACTAAGAGCAACTGACCTGAACCAGGGAGTTGTTTACGGAGTGATTACGGACGAAACGGCAGATGACGAACTCTTAATCAACCGCTTGGATTATGACGGTGTATTTGGAACCGCATTGAACAGGTTCTGTATTCAGGCTGCGGTTGGACACCCACTCACAGTTTACGGCTCCGGAGGTCAAACTCGTGGGTTCCTGGATATCCGGGATACGGTCCGCTGCATAGAAATCGCCGTGAATAATCCGGCAGATCGTGGAGAATTCCGTGTTTTCAACCAGTTCACTGAACAGTTCAGTGTCGGACAGTTAGCTAAAATGGTCCAACAGGCTGGAGCTAAAATGGGCTTGAACGTTGAAATCCAAAACGTCCCTAATCCACGTATTGAGAAAGAGGAGCATTACTACAACGCCAAGAACACCGCCTTGATCGATCTCGGTTTGGAACCACACTACCTTTCCGATTCACTGCTGGATTCATTGTTGAATTTCGCAGTGCGATACAAGGAGCGAGTCGACATGAATCTGATTCCTCCTCACGTGTTGTGGAGCGGCAAAAAATCAGTTGAAAATCAGTCCGACACCAGTCCAACCGAACCCCAAAAATCCCAGGAACCCGCCCTGGTCAAATAACTCAAGCCGGATTTCACATTTCAACTACCTCGCCCGTGATCCAATTCACGGGCGATTTGGTTTCGACATTTGAACTCCATTACTAATCTTTGACACCCAAATACAAAACTGTTCCAGTCAGTCATTCTGCTAATGAGAATTGCGTATTTTACTGAAACCTTTCTCCCTAAAATTGATGGGATCGTTACCCGGCTGACTCAAACTTTCAAAGCTCTGGAAAAGTTGGGTGTCGAAAGTCAGGTTTTTTCGCCAGGACATGGAATTCAGCAGTTTCATGCAACCCGCTGCGTGGGTGTCCCAGGTTTTAAATTCCCGCTTTATCCGGAACTCAAACTTTCTCCCCCCAATCCCTTTCTCATTCTAAAAGAACTCCAATCTTTCAAACCCGATTTAATCCATGTCGTGAATCCAGCTTTTTTGGGTTTGGGAGGAATTCTGGCAGCCAAACAACTCCAACTTCCATTGCTGGCGTCGTACCACACTCACATCCCTCAGTACTTGTCGCATTATGGATTTGGCGCCATCGAAGATCTGATTTGGATGTTGATCCGCTCTCTACATAATCAAGCCCGACTCAACCTTTGCACTTCATCTGCAATGGTCGAAGCTTTACGTGCCAATGATGTGAAAAATGTCCAACTCTGGCGCCGAGGTGTGGATACGGAACTTTTTCATCCCAAATACAAGGATCCAGAAATGCGAAAGTTCCTCAGCGAAGGTCATGAATCAGCGCCATTGCTGATTTACGTAGGAAGATTATCGGCTGAGAAGGAAATCCAGAACATTGCTCCGATCCTCAAAGCAATCCCCCAAGCTCGCCTGGCGCTGGTGGGTGATGGGCCGTTCCGCCAAGAACTGGAAAACCGATTCCGCGGATTACCGGTCCATTTCGTTGGCTACCTCAAAGGCGAAAAATTAGCTTCTGCTTTCGCCAGCGCGGACTTATTCGTTTTTCCATCAACCACGGAAACTTTGGGCCTGGTCCTTCTGGAAGCCATGGCAGCCGGACTGCCCTGCATTGGCGCTCGGGCAGGTGGCATCCCTGATATCATCACAGATGGCGTGAATGGTCTTTTGGCTGATCCTGGATCTAATGAACAGTGGATCAATAAAACCCGCCACTACCTGACGCATCCTCAAGAATTAAAAACTCTTGCAGAAGCAGCCAGAGCAGAAGCGGAAAAATGGGACTGGGTCGGTTCGACTCGTGGATTGTTAGAGCATTATCAATCGATTCTTTAGCTTGTATCAATTGGGGGTTCGTCGATCCAGCCAATCCCAGACACGATAGGCTTCAGTGACTCCCCAAGCCTGGGCGTCACATCCCCGTTGGCAGTGCGGGGCATCCCCATCGACCACTTCGGGAAGTTGCCCAATACTTCCCGACTCCAGTAATGGCCCCATCGTTAAAAGATAATCTTTTGCAGCGCTTTGAGCTGTGCGGTCATTGTCCCAAGCAATCGTCAAAGCTTCGCAAAATGAAGGAAAAGTCCAGGTCCAGGCTGTGCCGTTGTGATAAGCCGGTTTGCGACGTGTGTCTTCATCCCCTTCGTAGTGTCCCCAGTAGGGTTGGAACGGATCATTCAGCAGATGCCCTTCAGGCGTGCGAATTTCCAAAGGAGGCTCCACTCTGCCTGGAG
>JAUIHU010000349.1 GCA_030432175.1 Verrucomicrobiia bacterium
GCGCTCCCGCAACGGCTTCGGTCAATTCTGTCCAGGATCTCGGGTGCACCTGACTGACCAATCGGTCGGCATTGCGAAAATTACCGGTGTGGGTGAGCAAGTGTCTCAGCGTCACGCCTTCTTTGCCCTGCGTGCCAAACTCCGGCCAGTATTTAGCAACCGGGTCGTCCCAGGTTTGAATCTTTCCAGCGGAATTCATTCGACTTAGAGCAACAGCGGTTAAAGGTTTCCCGGCGGACATCCATCTCATCAGCGTATTGGATTCAAATGGAGTGGCGTTCAGGAATTTGCCAAAGGCCCGATCCAGAACAGGGCGTCCTTCATGGGACACGTAAATCTGAATACCCAGAGCGGATCCGCGTTGGAACTCTTCCTCAATGACTTTCTGTGTTGCAGGCAGGTGGTCGATTTCTGGCATGTTGATAGAAGATAATGGATTCACGCGAAGACGCTAAGGCGCGAAGATGATTTCCTGTTATTTTTGTTCATCCCGCACCCGATGTCGGGAACTGATCGGGTTTTTGATTTTCATTTGCTTCAATAATTGTTATTCGCTTTTTAGCTACATGGATAAAAATGCTTTGCTCCAACGTCTGGCGATCTGTACGTGGTCGCTTCAACCGGAAAATCCGGAAGAACTGATTCAAACCGTCAAGGAAATCGGAATTCCTCGAATCCAATGCGGTCTGGACCCGCTGCGTGCGGACCCGAAAGTCTGGGGAAGTTTCGCTGATTTGTGCGACAAAAACGATATTCAGCTGATCTCCGGAATGGTGATGACCGAAGGTGAGGACTATTCCACGCTGGACTCGATCAAGCGCACTGGAGGTGTGGTTCCGGATGAGACCTGGGACACCAACTGGAAAAACATCCAGATCATGGCGCAGATTGCCAAGGATCTCGGACTGAATTTCGTTTCCTTCCACGCTGGATTCATTCCACATGAGGAGACCGATCCTTCTTACCCGAAACTGATTGACCGTATTTGTAAAATCGCCGACCTGTTCGGAGACAAGGGCATTACCCTCGGATTCGAAACCGGTCAGGAAGACGCTGAAACGCTGAACGCATTCCTGACCAAACTCAATCGCGCCAACGTCGGCGTGAATTTTGATCCGGCGAACATGCTGCTCTACGATAAGGGCGATCCGATCGAAGCGGTGAAAGCTCTGGGCCCGTGGCTGCGGCAATGCCACATTAAAGACGCCAACAAAACCAAAGTCCCCGGAACCTGGGGTGAGGAAGTGGTGGCTGGAACCGGAGAAGTGGACTGGGTCGGATTTTTTAAAGCGTTGAAAGAAGTGAAGTATGAAGGCGATTTCGCCATAGAACGCGAAGCCGGAGATCAGCGCGCTGCGGATATTAAAGCCGGCAAGGAATACATCCTGGCGCAGGCGGAATTGATCTGATTAAAGCGAGAATTAACGAACACATTCAGGCATGTCTAAAAACACAGTGAACGTTGGTATCATGGGGCTTGGCTTTATGGGCGCAACCCATGTGAAAGCATTTAAGAATGTTTCAAAGGCCCGAATCGCCGCGCTTTGCAATCCCAGCGGGCGCAACCTGGACGGAGATTTCTCCAATGTCGGAGGCAATCTCGGAACGCAGGATCCACTGAAAATCGACATGACCGATGTCGCTGCTTACCGGGATTTCAACGAAATGCTGCAAAACCCGGACATCGACCTGATCGACATCTGTTCGCCCACAGTGACCCATGAAGAACTGGCGATCCGCGCTCTCGAAGCCGGCAAGCATGTGCTCGTGGAAAAACCGATGGCTCGCACGGCGGAGTCTGCGCGTCGGATCGTTGAAGCGGCTGAGAAATCTTCAAAGCTGCTGATGCCGGCGATGTGTCTGCGTTTCTGGCCTCATTGGCGATATGTGAAAGAAGCCGTTGCGGATGGTCGGTTCGGTAAAGTTCTCTCCGCCCGATTCCGCCGCGTGGCTGAACCTCCAGGCTGGGGAACCAATAATTACATGTCCGGAGCTCAATCCGGTGGAGCATTGCTGGATTTGCACATTCACGACACAGACTTCGTGCAGTACTGCTTTGGCAAACCGAAATCAGTTTACTCCACCGGCTACAGCAAGATCACCAGCGCAGTGGATCACGTAGTCACTCAGTACCATGTGGAAGGTGGGGCAATTGTCAGCGCAGAAGGCGGCTGGGCGATGACTCCGGGATTTGGGTTTAACATGTCCTACACATTCAACTTTGAACGCGCGACAGTGGACTATGACATCGTCCGTGGTGAAGATGCGTTGCGTGTGGTGGAAGCGGGTAAAGAAGCGCGCTTTGAGAAACCGGAAGGCATTGACGGGTACGTGGGTGAGTTGAATTACCTCGTGGATTGCATTCTGAACGGCAAGCCGTTGGAAACACTGACAGCGCGTGATGGTTTAACAGCCGTTGAGATTTGCGAAGCGGAAGAGCGGTCTGTGGTTTCCGGTAAAATCGAAAACGTTTGATTCTTATAGATTCACTTAAATTCAAACCAGAAGATCCTGTGATGAAAGCATTGAAAAGCCGTATCAACCGATGGATGAAATCCTTATTCCAATATGGATCATTCCATTTGCTTTATTTAGCTCTGGCTACGGGGTGTGGTCCTTCGGGATCTTCTGAACAGAATGGATCAGACTTGGGTTCTGATAAGGAAGAGGTTTCTTCTGAATCTCAGCAAGTAGAAGAAGATTCATCTGCATCCGAGG
Source organism: Verrucomicrobiia bacterium (assembly GCA_030432175.1). Classification (GTDB taxonomy): domain Bacteria; phylum Verrucomicrobiota; class Verrucomicrobiia; order Limisphaerales; family JAUIHU01; genus JAUIHU01. The sequence continues at coordinate 2,719 of JAUIHU010000349.1, forward strand.
TTGAATCTTCACAGGCGTCTGATGAATCGACTCTGGAAGCAGCAGTCAATGCCATTAAAAACGCAAGAGGTTCTGATTCATTTGTCGATGAACAGGTTGCTGAAAATCAACCCCGACAAGCGGAAGTACAATCCACAACGACTTCTACTGTTGCCGCCCAATCCAATCAATCGCAACAACAACAAACCAGCGCTAAACAAACTTCAGGTGGCCAGTCATCCTTTCCGGGGATGTCGAAACCTGCGATCACCCAGGATGAATATCGGACTCTTTTCGAAGGGATAAAATCAGACCTGGAAGCTGGAGAAATTGACGCAGCGATTGCGAAGGCGGGAATTATCGCTGAGCGAAATCTGAGCCCGGCGCAATTAGAAGCGCTGAAGCAAATCGCTTTGCCGGTGCGAGCTGCCCAGAATGCGCTTCGGAAAGCGGAAACCGGATCTCAGAAAATGACACCTCAGGCGCTGGAGACATTGAAGAAGGAACTGGCCACGGAAGCTTTGGAAAAGCTGAAGGGGGTTACTCTGTAAGGACTTTGATTTGTGGTGGAGATTTCCCAGGGCTTACGCCCAGGGTTATGATGATTTGCCCTGTTGGGGGCAGAAGGTTTCCCCCCGTTCGACTGATTATATTATCTCCAATAAATGTCTTACGCCCCAACGGGGCAGCCCAAGGTAGCCCAGAGCAGCGCTCTGGGTCATTGGTCATACAGGGTGATCTATCTAATCCCCCCAGATCAATCCGGCTTGTAAATTTTGTGGCAAGCCTTGCAGTTCACGGCTTCTTCCAACGCTCCACGAGCGCCTTCAACTCCGGCAACGATTCCTGCGGTGGCTTTGGTCAAGGCTGCTGTTTTTTCTTTCCACATTGGCAATTCTCCTTGTGGCGGAGTCAGTCTTTCCATAGTCAGGTACTGTTCCAGCAACAGTTTGACTTCTGCGTCAGTGGCTTCACCAGCGATCACACGCTTCACCAAAGAAGTTCTGCCCTTGTGGGTTTCCTCCATGATCTTTTCGATTTTCCAAAGCGCTTTGACTTTGGTGTCTTTTTCCTCCCCTTCATGGTGATCCGGAGCTGCGGACACAGAAAAGGTTGGAGCAACCAGCGCTGCAGCCAAAGCCAGAGCGCTGATTCCTAGAGAGAGTTGTAATGTTTTGGTCATACGGGCCAGCATTAGAATGTTTTCAAGGCTGGCAGTCAAGCCGGTAGGGGCTCGCCTTGCGCGTGCCCTTTTTTGAGAAGAGTCGCCCTCTTCAAAACGTCCCCCTGAATCCCAACGGGATTCCGCAACAAAGCCCAGGGTTGCGAGGCACGAGCTACCCTGGGTTACCGATCAAAACCAAAACCAACTCTGAAGGAGTTGAGGACTCTTACATTTCAATTCAATTCATCCGTTCAACTGAATATTTTGACGGAGTTGATGTCTTTGTTTAAATGGCGCAACTCCTACAGAGTTGTACAAAATTTGATGCATTAACCCAGGGTAGCGCTGAGCGCGCAACCCTGGGCTGTGCTACGGAATCCCGTTGGGATTCAGCCCGTATTTTGACCTTTCAAAAAGGGTGACTGTTTACTGGTTCATCTTAATTCAGATGCTGGCCCCCCTTGCCGAGCTGGGGCTCAGCGGTTCCAGGAGGCCACCCGACTTTCCTCACACCCCGCGCACCCTTCACACCTCGCGGAGAGAAGGCGGATGTTGGAGATAAAACATAATACAAAATATTCTGGCGATTCCGAGTGGTTTGGTTTGTGATGGTTGTTGATGATTGCGATTTCTTCAAATGCCATTTCGGATTCAGCGACCTCGCCGGGGAGTGGTTCACCGGCTCTGGCTCTGGCGCTATCGCAGGTGCGGCTTGTTCTGGGATTTGCCGGGGCGGAAAGAGTGGTGTTTGATTTGGATCGCCTGGAGCTGGGGTGCGAATCCCGAATGGCGCTGACGGGTCCGAGTGGTTGCGGGAAATCGACGTTGCTGAACCTGGTGGCCGGTTTGAAAAAGCCGGATTCGGGTGAGGTCTGCGTTGTGGGGGAAAGAGTGGATCAAATGTCCGGATCTCAGGCCGATGCGTTTCGTGGGCGGCGTCTGGGATTTATTCATCAGAATTTCCACTTGCTCCAACCATTCACCGCGTTGGAGAACATTCTCCTGGGAATGCGGTTTGGCAGGAAACTCTCGAAATTGGAACGAGTCTCCAGGGCAGAGTCGCTGCTGCAAAGAGTTGGGCTTTCTCATAAAAGCCATTCCAGAGTTTCACATTTATCCAACGGAGAACGCCAGCGCGTGGCGGTGGCTCGGGCTGTAGCAAATCGTCCGGCGTTGCTGCTGGCGGATGAGCCGACCGGATCGCTGGATCCACAAACCTCTGAGGAAGTCTTCGAGTTGATTCAGGAAATCTGCGATCAGGAGAAATGCGCTTTGCTATTCGTGACCCACGACATGAATCTGGCGCAGAGTTTGCCAGAGCGATTTGATTGTCAGGGTTTGGTGCGGCACGAAAAATAATTTGTACAGGGATTTGGAATGAGTCTGATTCGTATAGCCTGGAGATACTTTTGGATACGACCTCTGATCACTTTGTTCACGCTCATTGGAATAGCGCTGGGCGCCGGGTTGATCAGTGGCGTGTTGACGCTGAAGCGAGAGATTGAATCTTCATTTGTGGAAGAGAGCGCCTACTTCGATCTGGTGGTCGGGGCTAAAGGAAGTCCGCTGCAGCTGACATTGAGCAGTGTCTATCACATGGATCTGCC
>JAUIHU010000350.1 GCA_030432175.1 Verrucomicrobiia bacterium
TCACCAACCCGAAACCGGCGTCATTTACATGAGATAAAATCATAGACCCTGCGCCCAGTGATAAGGCTAGCAGCTCTAGATGCGTTCCCGGATTTGCGAGAGCCATCGGCGCAATGATTCCGGCCGAAGTGGTGATGGCTACTGTGGCGGATCCGGTCGCTACTCGAATCATAGCCGAAATCAACCAACCGAGCAAAATGGGCGACATGGACCAGGTTTGTGTGATTTCAGCAATAGCATCTCCCACACCAGATTCCATCAACGTTCGATTCAAACCGGCTCCTGCCCCGACTACCAGCAGCACACTCGCAATCGGCCCCAAACTGCTTTCCAGTGTTTGATAAACATTTTTAGCGCCTATGCCATGTTTGAAAGCCAAAACAATGCAACCATAGAAAGTGGATATCAACATTGCTACCAACGGGCTGCCAATCATGTCCATCCAAGGCTTCCATGTTTTATTTTCAGGCCACTTCCAATCGCATATTGCTGCAATTGACATCAAAAATGCCGGCGCCAGTAAAACACTTAATGAAGTCAAGAATGTAGGTTTCGGCCAGTTTGATTTTTTATCCGTGGTCAATGCGTTGTGGCCGGAAGATTCCTTGGATTTTATTAGATCCTCATTTTTAAGCTCGTCGGAATCGGAGTTGGTTTTAAAAAATTTCAACCACACAAATGCATAAACCGGACCTGATATGATCGTTGCAGGAATCGCGACAATCAAAGCGAGTATCAATGCTTTCCCAGGGTCTGCTCCCAGAATTTCCAACGCCGTCATGGGCCCTGGATGAGGTGGAACCAATCCATGCGCTGCTGATAATGCAGCCAGCGCCGGAATTCCAATCCACATGACTGGTTTGGCTGAGCTCCTTGATATAGACCAGACAATCGGAGCCAGAAGCGCTAAACCAACAGCAAAAAAGACGGGCAATCCAACAAGAAATGAGATCAACGCAATGGACCAGACTGCACGCTTTGGACCCAGCCAGTTGTTGATTCGATCTGCAACTATTCCTGCTCCACCTGATTGAGCCAGCAATTGGCCCATCATCGCCCCCAGCGCAATGATCCCAGCGATAGAACCCAGCACACCACCCATACCGTTCTGAATCGCTTCGGCCACACTATCCGGCTCCATTCCTGACCAAAGTCCCAAACCGATAGAAACCAGCAGCAGTGTCAAAAAGGCATTCACCTGCCACTTCGCAATCAAGACGATCAGCGTCACCACGGCCACGAGGGCTTTGATTAATAAAACGTAGCTTGGGTCCATAGGCCGGGTGGTGAATTTGATTCTATCTGTTTAAAATGCGTCTCTATTTAGTGCGTCAGTCTCCGATCTCGCGCTCGAATCTCCCACGCATCCCAACTGCCATCTTCCAACAGAACCAACGCTTCCTGATAAAGCGCCACGGTTGGGCAGATGTGCCGGGGCGATCCAAGAAGCAAATCTCCGACTTCAAACTGGTCCGCTTCCGGACCTACTAAAGCGAGGTGCTCTTCGCTGTGAATCGCTTCTCTCAAATTCGGGGCTTCCGGGAAAAATACTCTGGGCGGCAGGTTTTCTGAAGCGATTGCTTTATGGCCTAAATCTACACAAACTCGATCCCAATCCGGATGGCTGACGACTCGAGTCCCCACCAATGCTGCGATCTCAAAAGGCAAATCAGGAAATTTTGTCGTGTAGCCAGCGTCCCACAATAATGTGGTTCCCGGACTCAGTTCCACATTTTCACGGCGAGCATGAATCGGAAACGTGGGCGATCCCCCGGCTATGATGCGCATGTCGAGCCCGGTTTCTGTTTGAATTTGGCGCGATAAATCCAGTGTAGGTTGAAATGCCAAATCACATGCGGCTTGACGCTCAGCAAGCTCGCTTTGTGTGAGGTGTCCATCATAGTGATGTAACCCAACAGGATTGATGCCTGGCGCTTGATGCAGAAATTGAAACAACTTCCAGGCCTTCTCGCCGGCCTGAATACCGGTCCGGCCCATGCCACTGTCAATGTCAATCCAGACATCCAATTCCATCTGAGTCTCAACGATGGCTTGGGATAGGTGTAATGCTGGCTTTTCCTGATCCACTAATGCAGCAAACCGAGTGTGTGGAAAGTGTCGAATGAGGTTGATAAATCGGTGGATCGCTGGTCCGACCAGGGGATAGGCAAGCAGGACCTCTGAGGCTCCGCAGGCTCCCAGCATTTCTGCTTCAGCAATGGTGCTGCACTTAAACCGACCCAGGCCGAGATCCATTTGTAAGTCAATAATTTCGGCGCATTTATGAGTCTTTACATGTGGCATCAGGCGTGAGGGGGATCCAGCCAGGTCGATCATCCGGATCAAATTCCTACGAATGCCAGCCACATTAAACAGAAGCGCAGGTGTGATTAATGATTCTTCAAGTTCTTTGGCCCAGGAAATATCGAAATGAATCACACCCATAAATGAATTTAAATATTACTGACTGATCTAAAAACTTAACTGCAATGAGAATAAAATGTATTGGGCTCAGTAGATTCTCGACCCAACAGACGGATCCAAATCAATCTGCCAACTCAAAGATGGCTTCGATTTCAACAGCAATGCCTCCCGGCAAGGAGTTCATCCCAACAGCGCTGCGAGCCCCGACTCCGGCGTCCTCACCCAATAAATCACGCATCAGCTCGCTGAAACCATTAATCACCTTGGGATGGTCTTTGAATGTGGGCTCGCAATGCACCATACCGAAGGTTTTTACGATTCTTCCCAGGCGATCCAGATCGCCAAGTTGAGCCTCCAGCGTAGCCAGCATCGCAAGTCCCACCCACTTGGCCGCCTCATAACCGGCTGCCAGATCCATATTCAATCCCAATCGCCCGATAATGAGTGATCCATCCATCTGAACCGGACCATGCCCTGCCACATAAACCACCTGACCCTCCAACCGAACCGGTTGATAAACACCTCCGGGAGGTGGCGCGGGTGGGAGTTGCAAACCCAGTTCGGTAATTCGTTTTTTGAGATTCATTAAAAATTAAAATCAGATTGAATTATTGGACAACCAAACATTATTGGACATCCAAACACTTCAAAACAAAACCGCATCCGAGACCATTTCCTCAAACACACGCCGTTGTTCCATCAATGCTTGAACGCGATTGACCGGATTGCCTCTGGCTTCCAAAAGAATCCATCCGGTATATTGACTATCCACGATCATTTTCATCAATTTTCGATATGGGTAAGTTCCTTCATTCAATTCGCGGACATGCGCTGTGTCGCCGAACCACGGACGTAGCATTTTAAAGTGGGTTTCCAATCCGGCGCCATCGAGATCCTGTTGATTGGAATTCCAGCAGATCCTGACCTGAGGATGATTGGCTATCTCCATGATTCGCGCCATGTAGGGTGGAGGCGAACATTGTCCATGAACCTCGACTCGAATTTCCTGACCCAGGTTCGCTGCGAAATCGCCCAGTTGATTCAGCGTATTCCCGATTTGTTCGAGCGTTTTTTCTTTCGGAACGTTGGGATGAAAGCTGTCGGGCTTGACTTTGACTCCGGTTCCACCCACGTCTGAGCTGAGTTGAATAAAATCTTTGGTAGCCTGAATGGCTGCAGCCAGGCGCTCAGGATCTGGACTATCAAAGCGTTCATTGCTTCCCGGACCCAATAAAGTGACGGGGCTGTCCTCAAATCGTTTTCGAACTTCAGTGCGCTCCTGTGCATTCAGGTTTCGCTCCACTCCATGAGCGTGTGTGGTTCTGAGTTCCACACCGAGAGTCCCAGTGATTTCACAGTTTTTCAATAAAGTCGACAAGTCCCAGTCCCTTCCCCAGAGATAAGTTACCAATCCGAATTTAGGCGTGGGTGGTTTTGGGCAGAGAAACGCTTCAGCGGACAGTCCTAAACCTTCAGCCGCTATAAGACTTCCTGAAGCTCCGAGCAAGGTTTGTTTGATGAATGCTCTGCGGTTTGGATTGGGTGATTTGGGTTCAAGCATGGTTTAGAATTGGGTTTGATTTATCTTCTGAAATTGAGTTGATTGCTTTTCTTTGAGGTTGGATTTCAAAGAAAAGTTCTTCGAGTCCGAGGTCAAACATTTGGATGCGCGCTCCTTTGATTTGTTGAAATCGCGACAGTACAGAGGGTGATTCCAAATCCAGCACGGCGTTGATGACCGATCCCTGAATTTTCACGGAATAAGCGCCCGGCGGATCCCAATGGGGCGTCTCAGTTCCTTCAGGAAGAATAATTTGAACGCGTTTGATGCGTTCCATCAGAGTTTCCAGTCGATCACTCACCGCCATACGTCCGCGATCCATGATTCCAACCCATTCTGCCAACCGTTCCAAATCTTCAATATGATGAGAGCTGATGAGGATGGCGCATCCGTCGCCTTCGGTCGTGATGTCCACCAGCGCATTCAAGAACTCCCTTCTGGCCACGGGGTCCAGTCCGGAAGCGGGTTCATCCAGAATTAAAACTTCGGGTCTGGCCGCCAACGCCAGGGTGAGAGCCACCATGCGTTGTTCTCCAACTGACATTTTGCGAACCGCTGTTTTCCATGAGATTTCCCAGCGTCGGGTCAGTCTTCGAGCATAGCCTAAATCCCATTCATCATAGAATGAACTGACATAGCGGGAGAGGTCCTCCAGATTCATCCAACCCGGTAACCGCTGGTTCTGGCTGACGTAAGCGATTCGTTGCCGGATCTCTCTTGGCGCTTTCCAAAGTTCCTGCCCCAAGGCCAATGCTCTGCCTGTATCCGGCTTTAATAATCCCATCACCAGTCGAAGTGTAGTGGTTTTGCCACTTCCGTTTCGACCAATCAGCCCAAAGACAGAGCCTTGAGGAACCACCAGATCCAACCCACTGACTGCAGGAATTTTTCCATGAAATGTCTTGGAAAGGTTATGCGTTTCAATCGCGTTCATGTTAAACCCTGGGAATTGTTTCAGCCATCAAATCAAAAAACACCTCTATGGCAAAGCTGAAAGAGTCGGGGGAGATTCAAAATGTGTCTGCAAATTAATTCTTTGCCCAGATGAGGTTCAAAGGCTACAAAACCTGAAACCAACCACTCCAGCAACACCTGGATTTTTATCATGACCACCATCGATTACATTGTGCTGGCCGGCTATTTTCTGGCTTTGGGATTTATTGGAGTGATCTGCATGTTGCGGGTCAAAAAGCAGGAGGACTTTTTTCTGGGTGGACGCTCCTTTGGCAAAATCATCCAGGCTTTTGCTGCTTTTGGCGCAGGCACCGGATCAAACGACCCGGTAACGATCGGTCGCACCACTTTTACCAGTGGTTTAAGCGGTATCTGGGGTGTGATGCTGTGGTTGTTTGTGACTCCTTTCTATTGGATCTTTGGCGTCTGGTACCGCCGGATGCGTCATCTGACTCTTGGAGACTGGTTTGTGGAGCGTTACCAAAGCAAAGGCATGGGGGCGGCTTATACAC